>CAZIIX010000139.1:0-6765 GCA_964539345.1 uncultured Actinomycetes bacterium
CACTCCGGCATTGATCGACCGCGTCGACCCGAACTGGGCGATCGACACGATGACGAAGTTGTCGCGAGGCCCTTGTGCTACGTAGCAAAGTTGTGGCATGCTGCACAGCCATGACGCGCCAGACGGTTCGAGCCGACGACTTCACGGCGTGGAGCGACGCGCATTACCCGCGCCCGCGGCTGTGCCGGCCGACATGGGTCGACCTGAACGGAAGCTGGGAGTTCGCCGCAGATCCGGACGATCGCGGCCGGGCCGACGAATGGTTCCGCGGTGACGCGCCCTGGCGCGAGACGGTGCAGGTGCCGTTCACCCCGGGCTGCGCGGCCTCCGGTGTCACGCTGCCTGACGCAGCCGACGTCGTCTGGTACCGGCGCATTCTCACGGCGGAGGAGATCGCCTCCGGTTCCAACGGCGACGGCAACTCCGCCAACCGCGAGCACGACACGGGCCTCGCCGCCAACCGCGAGCCCGACACCGCCGTCACCGTCCTGCATTTCGAGGCCGTCGACTACCGCACGGACGTATGGATCGACGGGTCGCACTGCGGTAGCCACGAGGGCGGATTCACCCCGTTCTCCGTCCGGGTGCCGCGCGGCGCGGGCCCTGCCGTCCTGGTGGTTCGCGCGGAGGATCGTCGCGCGGACCTGAGCCTGCCCCGCGGCAAACAGGACTGGCGGGAGCAGACGCACAGCATCTGGTACGAGCGCGCCATCGGCATCTGGCGCGACGTGTGGATGGAGCAGGTGCCGGCCGCCCACATCGAGGACCTGGCCTGGACCTGCGACATCACAGCGGCGGAGGTGCGCTGTGCCGTCACCTTCTCGGACTGGCTGCCCGCCGGATCACAGGTGTCCGTCGACCTCACCCTGAACGGTATGACGGTGGCCTCGGTGAGCGCCTCCGTGTCGACCCAACACGCGGAGGTGGCGATCGCCGTCCCCGCGCTGCGCAACCGCATGGAGTGGCCGGACCTGCTGTGGGCCCCGGACCACCCGAACCTGGTCAACGCCCGGGTGCGCCTGGATGCCGGCGAGGACACCGACGAGGTCGTCTCCTACCTGGGGATGACCTCGGTGCGCGCCGCCGGCTCGTACCTGTGGCTCAACGACAAGCCGATCTATGTGCGCGGCGTCCTCGACCAGGGATACTGGGCCGAGAGCCGGCTCACGCCACCGACTCCCGAGGCGCTCGCCGAGGATGTGCGGCTGGCCCGATCCCTTGGTTTCAATACGCTACGCGTCCACCAACGAGTTCCCGACCGGCGCCTGCTGACCTGGGCCGACCGACTCGGCATGATGACCTGGGCGGAGTTCCCGGCCGCATTCGAGTTCTCGCCACGCGCGATGCGGCGCACCATCACCGAGTGGCTCGCTGCGATGCGCCGCGACCTGTCGCATCCGTGCATCGTCGCCTGGGTGCCGTTCAACGAGAGCTGGGGTGTGCCGGCGGTCAGCGTCGATCCGCAACAGCAGGCGTTCGTCGACGCCGTCGTCTCGCTGACCCGGTCGGTGGACCCGACGCGGCCCGTCATCGCCAACGACGGGTGGGAACAGCGGGACACCGACGTGGTGACCGTGCACGACTACGGATCGACCGGCGCGGCGCTGGCCATCAACTACGCCGACGCGGATGCCGTCGCCGAGACGGTGCACGGCGCCGGGCCGCAGGGGCGCACCATTCTGGCCGGCGATGACTGGGCGGGCGATAGGCCCGTCATCGTCTCCGAGTTCGGCGGCGTGCTCTTCTCGTCGGAAGCATCCGATTCCTGGGGCTACTCCACCGTCGCCGACGCGGAGGAATTCGACCGCCGACTGACCGAGCTGTTCGGCGCGCTGCGCTCTTCGCCCCTCCTGGCCGGGCACTGCTACACCCAGCTCACCGACACCCGCCAGGAGGCCAACGGCCTGTGCACGGCGGACCGCACGCCGAAGCTACCCTCCGCGCAGATCCGTGACATCGTCATCGGCTCGGAAGCCGAGTTCGCCGGGCAGCGCCGACCGCGCGCGATCCACGAGCGCCACGCGAAAGGACACTGACGCCATGGTCGCCCGCACTGCCTCGCTGCGCCGCCGGGACTGGCTCGGCAACGCGGCCTTCGTCATACCGTTCCTCGTCATCTACCTGGCGTTCATCGTCTACCCCGTCGCCCAGGCGGTGCTGATGAGCCTGTTCGACTGGGACCTGCTGGGAACCAAGCGATCCTGGATCGGGCTGGACAACTACACCCGCATGTTCGGCGGCACCGGCATCGTGTGGGACATCGGCCACAGCGCGCCGCTGCGCGCGTGCCTGCTCGCCGCCGCCGCGCTGATCGGCCTGCACCTGTGGCGTACCCGCCGGGCCAGCGCCGGCCAGCTGATGATCGTCGTCGGGCTGCTGCTCAGCGTGATCCTGCTCGGCTTCCACCCCGGTGACGGCGGCGCCTGGAACGACCCGCGCTTTTGGAACGCGTTTCGCAATACCGTGGTGTTCACCGTGGTCTCGACCCCGCTCATCGCCGCGCTGGGCCTCGGTTTCGCCATGCTGGTCAACGGGCGGCACCGATTCGAGGGCGTCTACCGCGCGGCACTGTTCGTGCCGTACGTGCTGCCGGTGTCGGTGGCGACGCTCATCTGGGGCTATCTGCTCAACCCCTCCCGCGGCCTGGTCTCCGAACTCACCGAGGCGCTCGGCGCGGGAACCGTGGCGTGGCTGTCCGATCCGCGGGTGGCGATGGCCGCGATCGTCGTCACCACCGTGTGGTGGACCGTCGGGTTCAACATGATCCTGTTCGGTGCAGGGCTGCAAGATATCGACCCGTCGCTGTACGAGGCCGCATCCTTGGACGGGGCTACCCGCTGGCAGACGTTCTGGCACATCACCCGGCCCGGCCTGCGGCACGCGACACTGCTCGTCGTGGTCACCCAGATCATCGCCTCGTTCCAGATCTTCGGCCAGGTGCACATCATGACCTCCGGCGGACCGGGCGGCGCGACCGACGTGTTGGTCCGGTACATCTACCAGACCGGTTTCCGCGACACCGAACTCGGCTACTCGTCGGCGATGTCGCTGTTCCTGTTCGTCGTCATGGTGCTCGTCTCGCTCGTCCAGTTCCTCATGTCGCGCGGAAAGCAGGCCTGACATGACCTCATCCCTCTCCGGAACGGCGGCCGGCGCCGCCGGTGACGCGCTGGCCCGCGGCGGCACCGAGCGGCCCGTCGAGGCGGGCCGGCCGGCACACCCGGCCGCGCCCCGACGATCGCGCGGCCGGCCGCGACGCGGCGCAGGTGTGTACCACCTGGTGATGCTGGTCCTGGTGGTCATCTGGCTGATCCCGCTGCTGTGGACGCTGTCGCTGTCCCTGACACCGAACTCGATCCTGAAGATCGACTCGCAGAACCTACTGCCGCCGAGCCTGACCATCGCCAACTACCTCGACGTGTTCCGTTCCGGGCTGACCGCGCGCTGGTTCCTCAACTCCGTCATCGTCACCGTCATCACCACGGCGGTCACGCTGCTGGTGTGCGCGATGGCCGGCTACGCGTTCGCCAAACTGTCGTTCCCCGGCCGCCTGCTGGTCTACGCGTTCACGCTGGCCGGCATGATGGTGCCCAAGGAAGCGATGTTCATCCCGCTGTTCATGATGTTCTCCGACGCGGGCATCCACAACACCTATGCCGCACTGATTCTCCCGCGCATCGCGTTCCCGCTTGGTGTGTTCCTCATGACGCAGTTCTTCGGCCAGGTCCCCACCGAGATCGAGGAAGCGGCCCGATTGGACGGCGCGTCCAAATGGCGCATCTTCATCGCGATCATGCTGCCGCTCGCGCGCCCGGCGCTGATCGCCCTGGCCACCTTCACGTTCGTGCAGACCTGGAACGACTACCTGTGGCCGCTGGTGTCCGCGACGAAACCCGAGATGTTCACCATCACCACGGGGCTCGCCTCGCTGCAGGGCAACTTCGCCCAGGCGACGGCGCTGGGCTCGCTGATGGCACGCGGCATCGTCGGCTCGCTCCCGTTGTTGATCGTCTTCATCGTCTTCCAGAAATACCTCATTCGCGGAATATCCATGTCGAGCGGCGAGAAATGACCGTTCCCCTCCGAAAGGTAGTAGTCATGAAACGACATGCCCACGCAGCGATCGCGCTGTGCGCGGTAGCCGCACTGACGCTCAGCGGCTGCGGCTTGAGCACCGACAGCGGCTCCGAACCGGAACCCACCGGGGGCGGTGCAAGTACCCAGCAGTCCGCCGGCGACCCCGTCGACCAGATCGCTGCCGTCACCGATGACGAACTGCAGGGCACCACGATCAAGCTGGCGCGCTTCTTCGGCGACTGCGCCGACACCACCGACGGGGTCACCGATGTCGGCGAGGCGACCACGGAATGCGAGGCGATCCAGATCCTCACGAACAAGTTCGTGGCCGACAACCAGTGGGGCATCGACGTCGAACGGCTCGGCGGCGCCTCCTGGTACGCGTACTACGACGGGCTGAATGCGGCGCTGGCAAGCTCCGACCGTCCGGACATCGCCGTGATGCACGCCTCCCACCTGCCCGAGTATGCGTCGAAGGACCTGCTGGTTCCGGTGCCCGAGGGCCTGGACATCGATCTCGACGACGCGACCGACCCGGCTCGCGCCGCCGTCGACTTCGATGGTGTCGCCTACGCAGTGCCGTTCGACACGCATGCCGTGATCTCGCACCTGAACATGGATCTGCTCGCCGAGGCCGGGCTGACCGACGAGGACGGCAGCTACACCATGCCCACCACCGTGGACGACTTCCTCGCCGACGCCGAGACGTTCAAGGAGGCCACCGGCAAGACGTTCCTGGATGTCGCCATGACCGGCGACCCGATGGGCTCGCGGCTGTGGACGTCGCTGGTGTGGCAACAGGACGCGGACTTCATCGACACCGAGGCGCGCACCGCAACGGCCGACTCGGAGGCGGCGGTCACCGCGCTGGAGTTCATCAACACGCTGGCCGACAAGGGCTACACCGACACCACGCACGACTACGACGCGTCGCAGCAGTCCTTCCTGCGCGGAAACTCGGCCATCATGTTCAACGGGGTCTGGGCGGTGAACCAGTACACCCTCGAAGCACCCTTCGACTACCAGGTCACCGACGCCCCGATGCTGTTCGATTCCCCGGCGTCCTGGGCGGACGGCCACACCTGGGCGGTGCCCGTACAAGCCGACGCCGACCCGGTGAAGTACCGGGCCGCCTTCGAATTCGCGCGGTTCCTCTACGAGCACACCGCCGACTGGGCCATCGCCACCGGGCACATGGCATCGCGGGAGTCCGCGCTGGACTCGGACGCCTATCAGCAGGCGCCGCATCGTCAGCAGTACCTGAAGACCGCGTCCGAGTACGGCCACATGCAGCCGCGGTTGGTCGAGTGGCCGGCGATCGCCGACCTCGTGCAGGAGAAGATCGAGTCGACCTGGCTGAACGACGTTCCGGTCGAGCAGGCGCTGGGCGACCTGCAGGCGCAGATCACCGCCAAGCTCGAGTAACGGGCACCGCTGCACGGCTGCGACACGGGCCGGTGCGACTGGCGGCGCGGCGATGCGGGGTGAGCCCGTGTCACCGCGCCGCCGGCGCGTGGCGGATATCCTTGGTGCCCGTCGGGGTAGTGGGCGACGGGTGCACCGGGCAGCGTTGTGGACCGCGGGAGACGGGAGTGCGGCAGATGGCGGATGCCGGCAAGCGCACACCGACGATGACGGACGTCGCGCGGCTGGCCGGGGTCTCGCAGCGCACTGTGTCCAACGTCGTCAGCGACTATCCACATGTTGCCCCGGCGACTCGGGCGAAGGTGCAGCAGGCGATCGCGGAACTCGGCTTCCGCCCGAATGTGGCGGCGCAGCGTCTGCGCCAGGGCCGCACCGGCATCGTCGCGCTGGCGGTCCCGAGCCTGGCATGGCCGTACTTCGGCGAGCTCGCGCACCTGGTGCAGAGGGCCGCGCACGACCGGGGTCAGACACTGCTGGTCGCCGAGACGGAGGGCGACGCCGACTTCGAGCGCAGCGTCCTGCGCGGATTCCGCACGAATCTCATTGACGGGCTGATCCTTTCGCCGATCGCCCTGACCACCGCCGACCTTCGCGCCATGGACCTAGGCTTCCCGGTGGTGCTCGTCGGCGAACGCATCAGCGACGCGGGAGTGCTGCACCTGGCGATCGACAATGCCGCCGGCGCACGGGAGGTCGTCCGCCACCTGTGGCAGCAGGGCGCGCGGAGCTTCGTCATCCTCGGCGGGACCGACTCCGCGATGACCTCCAGCGCCGGAACGCTGCGGATGAACGGCTTCGTCAGCGAGCTGACCGAGCTGGGGGCGGCGCCGGACCATTGGCGCGCCATCGGCGGCTCCCCGTGGACGCAGGAGGACGGCTACCGCACCATCCGCGATCACCTGCGCGCCGGGAACCGGCCGGATGCGATCCTCGCGATGAACGATCTGGCGGCCTTCGGCGCGATCCGTGCCTGTTGGGAACGGGGGCTGGCCGTGCCGGGCGACGTACTCATCTCCGGGTGGGACGATATCGCGCTCGGCCGGTTCACCACCCCGTCGATCACCACTATCGCGCCGGACAAGGAGGCCGTGGCCACCCAGGCGGTGGAGGGAGTCATCGGCGCACTGGGCCGCGCCGCTCCCGGCGCGGAGGAAGTGGTGATCGAACACCGGCTGGTGGTGCGCGAATCAACACGCCGCAGCGCGTGACCCCCGGCTACCAGGACCGGTCCAGGTCGGCGTGCTGCCGCACCCAGGTGTGCAT
>CAZIIX010000140.1:0-6740 GCA_964539345.1 uncultured Actinomycetes bacterium
CGAAGGCGGCACCGGCCAGGAAGGCGGCCACCGCCGCGACGGGCACCGCCAGTAAGACTCGAACCGCGCAGGTGCCGGTCACCAAGACCTACAAGATGTACGTGGCCGGGAAGTTCCCGCGTTCCGAGTCCGGCCGCACCTACCCCGTGCACACCCCGGACGGCGATTTCCTGGCGAACGTGGCACGGGCGTCGAAGAAGGACGCCCGGGACGCGGTTACCGCTGCGCGCAAGGGGTTCGGCGCCTGGTCGGCGGCGACGGCATACAACCGCGGCCAGGTGATCTACCGCATCGCGGAGATGCTGCAGGGCCGGCGGGCGCAGTTCGTCGACCTACTCGTCACCGCCGAGGGGTATCGCCCCGCGGCGGCGCAGGCGACCGTGGACGCCACCATCGACCGGTTCGTGCACTACGCGGGCTGGACCGACAAGATCGCGGCGGTGTTCGGCAGCTCGAACCCGGTGGCCGGGCCGTTCTTCTCGTTCAGCACCCCCGAGCCCACCGGCGTCGTCGCCTGCCTCGCGCCGCAGCACGACTCGCTGCTCGGCCTGGCCTCGGTGATCGCCCCGGTGATCACGTCCGGCAACGCGGCCGTCGTCATCGCCTCCGAGGATCGGCCGCTGCCCGCGGTCACGCTCGCCGAGGTGCTCGCCACCTCCGACCTGCCCGCCGGGGTGGTCAATATCCTCACCGGCAGCGCCGCGGAGATCGGCCCGCACCTGGCCGCGCACGGCGACGTCAACGCGCTGGACCTGACCGGCGTCGACGACGAGCTTGCGGCGGCGCTGGGGCAGGCCGCTGCCGAAACGGTGAAACGGGTCTACCGGCCGCGCCATGCCCCGGACTTCACCGCGCCGGCCGGCACGGCCCGACTGCGCGCGTTCCTGGAGACCAAGACGGTGTGGCACCCCACCGGCGCCGTCTCACTGGCCGGCGGCGGCTCGTACTGACTGGTGAGGAGGACCCGGACCACCCGGCGACTGCGTCACCCGACTACTGCGTCACCGGCCACCCGCACCCTACTTCGCCGTGATTGCCGAGCGGGACAGGGTGAAGCCCTTGCCGGACTTTGCCGTGCAGGTCACGCCGGATTCCTGGACCTCGCAGATGAATCCGCCGCCGACCGCCATGCGGTTGTAGGAGATCTTCTTCGCGACGGCCTTGATCTGGCTGCCGGTGTATCCCAGACATCCGTTGTAGCCGTACTTGCCCGCCGTGGTGAGCCGGACCAGCAGCCCGCGCAGGCCCTTGGGCACTGTGGTCTGCGACTGTGTGCACGTCTTGACGGAGAAGTCGTGCTGCTTGGCGGTGCAGGCCAACGCGCCGGAGACGATGGCGCAGGAGATGTTGCCGGACGGTGTGACGAATCCGCCGAGACTGGCGATCTTGTGCGCCGAGGCCGACCCGTAGCCGGCGATGCGCGGCGTCCCGGAGCAGCTGCCGGTCTGTGCCTTCGTCACCGCGGGCGCACCGGCATATAAGCGCGGCGCACCGCACCCGGTGGACTTCAGGCTGCCTCCACTCACGGACCACGTCCGCGCGGCAACCGGCGCGTCGGAACCGAGCAGTCCGTAGTCGGTGAAGCGCTGTGCGCCCGCCACGAGCAGGCTCGACCCGGATCCGGAGAGCTTCATAGCGGTCAACGAGGACGCGGACCCGGGGATCGCGGTGAGGTGGCCGCCCCCGCTGGCCACGACGTTGCCGAAGTGGACGCCCGATTTCGAGCCTTGGACCAGGCAGTGCGACCCGATGCAGGACACTGACGGCGAGGTGACGCGGGTGAACGACAGCGCATCCACGGCCTTGCCGCTGACGGTGAGCACCGCGATCGTGTGGTCGTCACCGGGGGGGTTGACCACCGCGATGGTGCCGTCGGCGGACTTGCCCGACGCCAGTGTCTTGCAGTTGCCGTCGGTGAAACAGTCCGGGGGCGGGGTCGCGATCTGCGTCGGAGCGTTCACGGTCGGCGCCGTGACCGACGAGAATGTCTTGAAGGTCAGTGTGGTGCGGGTGGTCGTCGGCGCGGTCAACGGCGGCGCAGACGTCGTCGGGGTCGTGGAGGTGGTCAGCAGCGACTTCCACGGCGTCGGCGGCGCGGCCGGCGCCGTCGTGCCGGTCTGCAACGTGGGCACGGTGACGGCGTCGTCGGCGGTCGTGACGTGCGCCGCGGGGGCGGCCGATGTGACAATCGTCGCATCCACCGGGCCCGCGGTGTCCAGCCCGAGCGTCGAGCAGGCCGAGACGGCGGTCGCCGCTGCGGCCACCAGTGCTGCGATCGCGCTGAACCGACCGGGCCTGCGGACTCTCGCGGGTGGCCGGATCCAGCCTGGTCGGCCGCTCCCCCCGGTCCGGCTCCGGCGGCGTGTCCACGTCATCTCCACACTCCCCTGCTGCTGGCCCCCGGATGACCTGTCGTCACTCCAGTCACTCGGGCCTCACGGGCCACCCCAGACGATAGCCGCTGGCTGCGCAGATTCGGCGGGGCAACGCCGGTAGGCTGGAACGGTTGTCAGGTGTGGTACGCGCCGTCGATAATTCGAGTGGAGCGAGGGGCACCGCGGATATGACGGTATTGCGAGGAGACGTGCATGTCTGAGCCGCTGCGGGTGGCTGTGGTCGGCGCCGGTCCCGCCGGGATCTACGCGTCCGACATCCTGTGCAAATCGGACGAGAACGTCACGGTGGACATCTTCGATCGGTTGCCGACCCCCTACGGCCTGATCCGGTATGGCGTCGCGCCCGACCACCCGCGCATCAAGGGCATCATCAACTCCCTGCATCGCGTGATGAGCCACCCACGGATCGCGTTCTTCGGCAATGTGCACATCGGGGTGGACGTCACGCTCGCCGACCTGAGCGAGTTCTATGACGCCGTCATCGTGGCGACCGGCGCCGAACGGGACAAGCACCTCGACCTTCCGGGCATCGAGCTGCGCGGCTCGCACGGCGCGGCCGAGTTCGTCTCCTTCTACGACGCGCACCCGGACCGCGACCAGACCTGGGACCTGTCCGATGCTCGGTCGGTGGCGGTCATCGGCGTGGGCAACGTGGCGCTGGACGTCTCCCGCATCCTGGCCCGGACCGGTGACGAGCTGCTGTACACCGAGATCCCCGATCACGTGCACGCGGCGCTGAAGGCGTCGGCCGTCACCGACGTGCACATGTTCGCCCGCCGCGGACCGGCGCAGGCGAAGTTCACCCCGGTGGAGTTGCGCGACATCGACCGCTCGCCGAACGTGCAGGCCGTCGTCGACCCCACCGGCATGGACTTCGACGAGGCATCGGAGAAGGCGTTGCGCGGCTCGAAGTCGCTGCGCATGGTGGTCGACGTCCTCACCGAGTGGGCGATGCGCGAGCCGACCCCGGGACCGCACCGGCGCATCCACATCCACTTCCTGCAGAACCCGGTGGAGATCCTCGGTGCCGACGGGGCGGTGACCGGGCTGCGCACCGAGCGGCAGGTGCTGGCCGGGGACGGAACCGTGTCCGGCACGGGAGAGTTCACCGATTGGGACGTGCAGGCCGTCTACCGTGCCGTCGGCTACCGCTCCGAGCCGCTGGAGGATCTCCCCTGGGATCCGGTGGCCAATGTGCTGCCGAACGTCGCCGGGCGGGTGCTGGACGCCGACGGGGAGCGGGTGCGCGGTATCTACGCGACCGGCTGGGTCAAGCGCGGCCCCGTCGGGCTGATCGGCAGCACCAAGTCCGATGCCGCCGAGACGGTGGCGAACCTGTTGGCCGACGCGCCCGCCCTGCCGCGCGCCCCGCGCCGGGACCGCGCCGACGTGGAGGCGATGCTGGCCGAGCGTGGGCTGCCGGTGACGGACTTCGCCGGGTGGGATCGGCTGGATTCGCACGAACGGTCACTGGGCGAGGCCGCGACGGCCGCCGGCGCGGCGTTGGCGCGTGAGCGGGTCAAGGTCATCTCCCGGGCGGACATGACGGACATTGCACGCGGCCACGAGGGCCGTCGGCGCCGTGGCGTACCGTGTGAGCCTGATACTGGCCGGCGAGGCGAAGACCGGTAGCGGGACGCGACGAGACGTGGCATCCGGAAGGACGTGACGGTGGCAGCTGACATCATCCCGATCGAGCTCAAGCTCACGGATGGCAACGGCATCACGCTGTGGGCGCCGCAGTGGGAAGAGGACGGCGAGGAGTGGGAGGCGTTCCTCGGGCACGGTGACCACCTGTATGTCTTCGGCGACTGTGCCCATCTGGCCGCGTTCATCCGCTCCACCGACGAGCACGATCTGGCCGACCACCCGCAGTGGGAGATCGCCCGGCGGCTGCTCACCGACGAGCTCGAGCCGGATGAGGACCACCAGTTCGACATCGTGGGGATCCCGGACCTGGTGGCCGAGCGTCCGGACGTGTGGAGCCTGGCGGAGCTCGCCGACACGGTCGCGATCCTGCATTCCCTGGCCGAGGTCTGCGATATCGAGATCATCGACGAGATCCTCGGGTCCGCGGCGGGTTTCGGTCTGGCCGCGCAGGGTCCGACGGCGTTCATCGGCCGGGCCGGCGGCAAGCTCTGGCACGAGGTCGGGTCGGTCGTCGCCAAGCGGTGGGACGAGGTCATCGAGGCGCTCGACGCACTCGTCACCACACCGGAGGTCGATGCCGATGCGGTGGCCCAGGCGCAGGGCGAACTGGACGCCGTGACCTCGGCCGAAGAGCATGCCGCGTCGACGGCGGAGGGCCGCGAGCAGGGCATCGACGAGTATGACGAGGACTCCGGCGATCGCCCCGCCGAGAATGGCGGCACCGACGAGCGGGATTCGGACCTGGAGTTCTGGGACGAGGTCGGCATCGACTGCATCCAGATCACCGTCGACGGCCGCACCGGCTGGACGCTGCGCTGCTATCTCGATGACGAGGCCGTGTTCCTCGCTGAATCCGGCAAGACGCAGATGTTCCCCTCCCCGTCGGCGCTCGAGGAGTACCTCGCCGATCCCACCGCGGAGAACACGCTGAGCCACCTGGACGCCTGGACCACCATCCGGGAGGGCATCGCGGGCGGCGAGGCCTCCGTCATCGCCGGCCCGGAGAACACCTACCGGATGGACGGCCTGGCCGATCAACTGCTGGAGGGGCCGGACGGCGCCGATGCCGATCAGGTCGAGCTCGCCGTCGAGCTGCTCACCGACGCCGCGGACTCCCGCGACGACACCGAGGTGGCCACGGCGTTCTCGTCCGCGTCGCCGCTGGGCAACCTGATTCGCGCGATCACCCAGCCCGACCCGGATCGGCTGCCGCCGTCACCGCCGTTCGATGACGAGGCCACGGCCTGGTCCGCGCTGGTGAACACGTTCGCCGCCTCACTGGCCTGGCGCTAGACCAGTCGCTAGGATGCCGCATGCCTGTGGCGGCCCCATCGACCCCCTGCTCGGGGGATTCGTTGCCATAGGGACCACATGCCCATTCACATGATCCGACCAGTTGGCGACGCTGTCCTACTATCGGACCAAGCACGGCACCGAAGTCTGGACCTCATTCTGCGGGCATCGCCGTATCCGCGATCCGCATGTTGCTGCAAGGCTGCGGGCCGCACTTCTGCGCGCCAGGTTCGGCCACGTCACAGCGTCGCGGACCGGCACCGTGTGGACAACTTCGGGAGTATTGTGGACAACCACCGCGGTCCGACGGACCGTCACGTTATCGTCGGCCATGCGAACTCGCGACCAACCCATGATTGTCAACGGCTGCGTGCCGAATGGCCCGCCGGATTCCACCGCGTTGAACGTCCGTGATGACATCTGGTCCTTCGCCATGGACCAGCGAGCATTCGGCCCGCGGATGTTGCTCGTGGCATTTGCGGATGCGGACGGTACGTTCCGCGGGCTGGCCTATGCCAAACGCCGCGAGCCCATCGATCTCGTGTTCGAGGCCTGCTTGCGGCACTTAGGCAAGGGCGCTGCCGCCGCAGTGGGATTCCTGGATGAGCGCGTCGTCGCCGGCCCGATAGCAGCGTGGTCCACGGCACGCTTCGAGCGACTTCATGCTGCTGCAGCCGCACACGGAATCACCCTTGTCGATTGGATCTCTTGCGATGACGAGTACCTCCGAGCAACCCGAGCCGGCGACAGCGGTCCCGCCGATACGTGGTGGAATGTGCCGTCCACATAGCCCGGCGCGCGACTGCTGTGCACGATTTCGTCGATGCGCCGCGGAGGCACACCGACCGCCCTGGCCAGCCGATGCTGGGAGATGCCCCTCGACTTCGGTATTCAGCGGAATCAAGATGTGGTCAAATTCCTCGCCGATAAACGGAGTCGTTCCGATCACGAGCGCACCGTCACCGCTGTCGGCCTGCGCAAGTCGTGTGATCGCCGCACGGACTCCAGCAAAGCCTCCTGACTCGTCGCCGAGGCCCTCATTCAATGCCAGCCACGCGGCATCGGTTGATTATGCTGCGCGGGGGTTCGTCGGCGGCCAGACTAAGGCGCGCCTGACCAACAAATCCAAGAGCTCATCGAGCGCCGGCGCCAAGCACCTTCTGAATCGACGGGTCTCATCTGAACGCCGGACTGCCGCAACTGCCCGACCAGCGTGCATTCGGCGCACAGCCCCAACCCGTAGGAGGCATTCTCCACGTTGCAGCCGGTGATCAGCCGCCCGTCGTCGACGATCGCGACCGCTCCGACTTGCGGTTCGAATAGGGGCAGTAGGCGGACGCCGCGGCGTCGCGAGCCGCCTCGCGCAGGCGTGGATGCAGGAGCTGAATCCGCTGCCGCCAC
>CAZIIX010000141.1:0-1746 GCA_964539345.1 uncultured Actinomycetes bacterium
GCGGTCGTCGCCTCGTCCGGGTCGACCCGCTGGGTGCGGGTGATCTTCTCACCGCCGGCCGTGACGGCCGACGACGTGGTCCGGCAACTGGCCGCGGCCGAACCCACCGGGCGGGTGGTCGTGGTGGTCAGCTCGGACCGCGAGGTGGCGGACGGGGCGCGGGGGTCCGGCGCCCGCACCGCGGGTTCGGACGTGCTGCTGGCCATCCTGGCGTGACGCGCCCGCGCCGGGGCTCCCCGCCCTGCCGGGAAACAAACGTGAGGTTGCCCATAAGTGACACACATCACAAAACCCGGGTCCCAAGAGCTGCCCCTTATTGCGCAAATGTAACGCCATAGCTAAGTAAATAGGGAATAAAGAGGGTGGCCCTGGGAGGAAAATCTTTACCAAATGTAACGACGCGTGACCCCGGGCCGCCGGCGCCAACACGCCGCGTGCTGGCCGTGAAATACGACGCGAAAGAGTGTTTGGGCAGGTCACAGCGCTGGAAACGATCAATTCGGCGGAGCGCGGCACGCCGGGCGATGAAAATCGTGACCGGACTGGACCGATGCCGTAGTCATCTCGTAACCTGATCGAGACCTTCGCAGGGAGGCAACCAGCCTTCCCGGGGTCACCGTCGAGCCAGTGCGGACGCCGAGCGTCCGTATCGGGCCGGGGAACCAGTTTTGTGGGGTGAATCCATGGCGCGCGAGCGTCATGGTAGGGCTACTTCCCGGCCCGAACCCGTCAGCTAACCCGGTAGACGGCGAGGAAGAAAGGGCGTCACCCTTGGCGACGCAGCAGCGCCAGCACGACAGCACCACCCAGCACGTGCTCGACCGTTTGACCGCACGGACCGAGAAGGATTCATCGAGTGGCATGCACCGCACTGTGACCGGCAGACGACGTCATCGGTGGACCCGGCTGGTCGCGGCGGGAGCGGCGGCCACCATGGCCGTCACCCTGATCGGATCGCTGCCGGCGGCGGCGGATCCCGACGACGGCCCGGCGGGCACCTCGAACTCCTCGTCCGCGGAACCCTCGACCTCGACCGACGCGAAGACCGCCTGGCTGGACGCGTCCGACAAGGCGGAGATCGCCAACGAGGACCTGCTGGCCGCCAAGGAGGCGGAGAAGGACGCCAAGCACGACGTCGCCGACGCCAAGATCACGGTCGTCCAGACGACGCTGAAGGCCAATGCCGCCCAGTCCGCCGCCGTGCGGGCCTCGGCCGAGTACGCCGACTACAAGGCACAGCTGGCCGACTACGCCAACGCGAGCTTCCGCGGCGCCCGGCTGGGCCAGCTCTCCGCGCTGCTGACCGCCGAATCCTCCACCGACTACCTCGACGAGGTCGGCACGCTCGACCGCGTCGCCGGCTACACGCGGGACCTGATGGAGAAGGCCAAGGCCGCCAAGGTCAAGGCCGACGATGCCGCGGAGGCCGCCGAGGCGGCGCAGCAGGACGCCACCGACGCCAAGGCCGAGGCCGACCGCGCACTGACCAAGGCCGAGGACGCCACCGAGAAGGTCGCCGAGCGCAAGAAGGCCCTGGATGACGAGGTCCAGAAGTACCGCGACCTCTACGACACGCTCACCGCGCAGGAGCGCGAGGCCGCGATGGCCGAGCAGCAGGCCGCGTGGGAGCAGCAGGTTCGCCAGGCCGAGCGCGAGCAGGCCGAACTGCTCGCCTCCCGCGACCAGCAGCAGCGCGAGCGCGCCGCGACCGAGCCGCAGCGCTCGACCGGCGGCGAGCAGACCGGC
>CAZIIX010000141.1:1846-4230 GCA_964539345.1 uncultured Actinomycetes bacterium
GACCGGCGGCGAGCAGACCGGCTCCGCCGACTCCCAGACCCGCACGAAGGCACAGATCGCCGTGGACGCCGCGCTGACCAAGCTCGGCTACCCGTACGTGTTCGGCGCCGCCGGACCGAACGCCTTCGACTGCTCCGGACTGACCTCGTGGGCATGGGCCCAGGCCGGCGTGAAGATCCCGCGGACCTCCGCGGCGCAGGCGCGACTGACGCCGGTCCCGCTGAGCCAGCTCCAGCCCGGTGACCTGGTGACGTACTACTCCCCGGTGCACCACGTGGCGCTGTACATCGGCAACGGGCAGATCATCGACGCGGCCACCGAGAGCAAGCCGATCTTCATCACCTCGGTCGCCCGGGGCGGGCCGAACCCGACCGGTCACCGCGTCACCTACTGACCCCGTCACGTACGGACCCGCGCAGCTCCTCCGGCGCGGCACCGTCCGCCGCGCCCGCGGGTGCCGCTGGGTACCGTGGCGACGTGAGAGTGAGCGTGATCTCCGACATCCACGGAAACTACGACGCCCTGGCACGCGCCGCCGACGGTGCCGACCGGTTGATCATCCTCGGCGACCTGCTCGACTACGTCGACTACCACGACCCGACCGCCGGCATCATGGGCCACATGTTCGGCGAGGAGAATGCCCGCCACTTCGCCCGGCTGCGCGCCGCCGGGGACTTTCCCAGCCTGCGCCAGTTCAACGCCCGGCTGTGGTCCGGCGTGCCGGACGCGGCCGCCGTCCTGTCCGGCCTCGTCGAAGAGCGCTACCGCACCGTGCTCGGCCGCATCGGCACCGACTCCCTGGTGATCCTGGGGAACGTGGACGTCGCCAGCGAATGGGAGCGCGTCGCCGGCTCCGTCATCCCCGCTCGGGACGCCGAGGTCGTGGAGATCGGCGGGCTGCGGTTCGGGTTCGTCGCCGGCGGGGCCCGGCGCGCCGGCGTCGTCCCGCCCGCGCTCGGCTCCGCCGCCCCGGCCTGGCGCCCCTACGTGCGGCCGGCCGACGACTACCGCGCCTCGGTGCAGGCGCTCGGCGACGTGGACGTGCTGTGCAGCCACCTCCCGCCGGACATCCCCGGGCTGCGCTACGACGTCGTCCCGGCCCGCGTGGAGATGGCCGGGCCCGGCCTGCTGACGCACATCGACCGGCACCAGCCGGCGCTGTCCCTGTTCGGGCACGTCCACCAGCCACTGGCGCACCGCGCCCGCCGCGGCCGCACCGAATGCATCAACGTCGGGCATTTCCAGCGCACCGAGCGCGCCCTGACCCTCGACCTGGACGGCATCGTCGCGGCCACCGGAGCGGATCGGTAATCTTCGCATCATGCCCGACTCCTCGACGCAGTCACTGACCATCGCCGCCCCGGCCGCCGACATCATGGCGGTGATCGCCGACTTTCCCGCCTACCCGGAGTGGGCCGACGCCATCAAGACCGTCGAGGTGCTCGCACCGGGCAGCGATGGGCGGGCCGAGCGGGTGCGGTTCAGCATCGACGCGGGCCTGATCAAGGACACCTACGAGCTCGGCTACCAGTGGGCCGCGGACGGGCTGTCGGTGACGTGGGACCTGATATCCGGGCACATCCAGAAGTCGCAGCACGGCTCGTACGTGCTGCGACCGGTGCGCACCGCCGACGGCGCCGGCGGGCCGCAGACCGAGGTCACCTACACGCTGGCCGTGGAACTGACCATCCCACTGATCGGGGTGCTCCGACGCAAGGCGGAACGCACCATCATGGACACCGCCCTGAAGGAACTGCGTCGCCGGGTCGAGGGCAGCTAGTGGCGTCCGGTGGGGCCGCGGGCAGAGCGGCCATCGGGATCGACATCGGCGGCACCTCGGTGCAGGCCGTCGTGGTGGACGCGGACGGCGAGGTGCGGGACTCCTACCAGCAGCCGACCCCGGCGACCGTGGCCGCGACCGAGGACGAGATCGCCCGCGCCGTCGGCATCCTCACCCAGCGCTGCCACGTCGGCTCGGTGGGCTTGGCGGTGGCCGGGCTGATCTCCCGGGACCGGCGCCGGGTACTGTTCGCGCCGCACCTGGCCTGGCGGGACGACGAGGTGCCGGCGCGGCTGTCCGCCCGGCTGCGGCTGCCGGTGGTGATGGACCATGACGTCAACGCGGCCCTCGTCGCCGAACACCGCCGCGGCGCTGCCCGCGGCGCCGACAACGTGCTGCTGATCGCGGTCGGCACCGGCATCGGCGCGGCGCTGCTCGTGGACGGGACGATCTACCGCGGCGCGTTCGGAGTGGCGCCCGAGTGGGGGCACGTGGCCGTGGTCCCGGACGGGCGCGAGTGCCCCTGCGGCAAGCGCGGCTGCTGGGAGCGGTACTGCTCGGGCACGGCACTGGCCCAGTCGGTGCGCGAGCACTGGGAGACCGC
>CAZIIX010000141.1:4330-6708 GCA_964539345.1 uncultured Actinomycetes bacterium
CGCCCGGCTACACCTCGGCGCCGTCGTCCCATCCCTCGCGCGGATCGCCGTGCCGATGGTGGCGCATGCCCAGCACCAGGATGGCGCCGCCGCCCAGGATCAGCAGCAGCGCGAGCACGAAGATCAGCTCGATGGAGACCGGTAGCGCCTCCGGCCAGATCAGCAGCAGTAGACCGGCGGCGATGAGCACCAGCGCGCCGACGGTGCGCCGCTTCAGCCGCGGCAGCGGCGGCGGGTCCGGCGGCACGAAATGCTCGGTGTCCGCGGCCATCTCGGCCTCGCGCGCGGCCTCCGCCTCCAGGTGCGCGGCGAGTTCGGCCGCCCGCTGCTGACGGCGCAGTTCCCGTCGCAGCCGCCGGTCCTCGGCGGTGTCCGGCGGCGGAGGTGCCCAGATGTTGCCGGGCGCGGTCTCGAAACGGTGCGGCGCCGACCTGTCCTGCTGTCCGTGCTGCGCCGCCGACTCGTCCAGGTCGTCGGCGGTCGCCTCCCAGCGCATCGAACCGGAGATGCCGGAGACGATCGCAGTGAACTGGGCGTTCCAGTCGTCCGGGGGCGGCTCGGAGGGAACCGGGCGATGGCTGCCGTCGTGCGGGCCCTGGTCACCCGGGTCGGTGGGGTACCCGGCGATGCTCATGTCGGCACTCCTTCCGGTGCGGGCGCGGTCACACGGTCGATGAACCCCACGGACCTCGCGAATATCTCCGGCGCGTCGTAGTCCAGCGTCGCGACGTGGTAGCTGCGCTCGAGCAGCACCTCGGTGACGTCGTTCGAGCCGACCTCCTCGAGCAGCACCCGGGAGTTCTCCGGCTCGACGACGTGGTCGGTCACCGAGTGCAGCAGCAGGATCGGCAGCGTCAGGTGCGGCAGGTCCGCCCGCACCACCGCCCACGCGCGGCGCAGCGAATCGGCGGCCTTCAGCGGGGTGCGGTCGTAGCCGTCCTCGGTCGCGGACGGGTCCGCGATATCGCTGGCGATGCCACGCAGCGACGGAACGACGTGCTTGAGCAGCGGCAGGAAGCGCATGTCCTTGCGCAGGGTCAGGATCGACGGATTCACCAGCACGATGCCGCTGATCGCCTCCGGATGCAGCTGGGCCAGCCGCAATGTGAGCGTGCCTCCCATCGACATGCCGCACACCACGACCGCCCGGCACCTGTTGGTCAGCTCCGCCAGCGAGGCGGTGACGGCCGCCAGCCAGTCCGCGAACGTGGTCCGGTTGGCGTCCTGCCAGCGGGTGCCGTGTCCGGGCAGCAGCGGCAGCCGCACCGTGTACCCCGCCGCGGCCAGATGATCCGCCCACGGCCGCATGGACTGCGGGGAGCCGGTGAATCCATGACACAGCAGCACACCGACATCCCCACCGTCATGGGCGAACGCTCCGGCGTCGGCGGTGGGCATGGACGGATCCCCTCTGCTGTCGGGCCGCGCCCCCGGCCACGCCGGCCGAGCGGGCCGAGCACACCCGGGCGCGGGCGCTGTCTGCCTCCATCGTGACACGAACGGCGGCGAAGGGGGGATCCGGAGCCGGACAGATGCACGGATCCGGACCGCTCAGGGCGTACCGTTACGGTACGGACCACGGCGCACACGGCCTGGTCCGGCACCGGACCGGTGGCCGACCCGACACTCCGTGGTCGCCGGGCCCGCGACGCAGGCGGACGACGACGGGAGATTGGCAACCAGTGCTGTACCGATTGCTCAAGTACGGGATCCTGGGTCCACTCCTGCGGCTGTTCTTCCCCTGCACCGTGATCGGCTCGGAGAACATCCCGGAGACCGGCGGCGCGATCCTGGCGGGCAATCACATCTCGGTGGCTGACTCGTTCTTCACACCGCTGCACATCAAGCGCCGCGTCACCTACCTGGCCAAGAGCGAGTACTTCACCGGCAAGGGCATCAAGGGCCGACTGCAGCGGTGGTTCTTCTACGGGGTCGGCCAGGTGCCGATCGACCGGGGCGGGGCGTCGGCCGCGCACGCCGCGCTGATGACCGGTGTGCGGCTGCTCGGCGAGGGCAAGCTGCTGGGCATCTACCCGGAGGGCACCCGCTCGCCGGACGGCAAGCTCTACAAGGGCAAGACCGGGGTGGCCCGGATGGCGCTGCAGGCCGGGGTGCCCGTCATCCCGGTGGTGATGGTCGGCACCGAGAAGGTCAACCCGATCGGCTCGAAGGTGTGGCGCCCGCACCGGATCAAGCTGGTGATCGGCCGGCCGCTGGACTTCTCCCGCTACGAGGGCATGGCCGGCGACCGGTTCGTCGAACGGTCCATGACGGACGAGATCATGTACCGGCTGATGGAGATGTCCGGCCAGGAATACGTGGACATCTACGCCACCAAGCGCAAGGCGCAGCTGGCGGCGGTCGAGCGGGAGCGCAGC
>CAZIIX010000142.1:0-2142 GCA_964539345.1 uncultured Actinomycetes bacterium
TGCCGGCAACGATGTGGGTGCTGCTCTGGTCCGGAGTGCTGTTCGAGCTGCCCGTCATATGCCTGACCGGTGGGCTGGCGTGGGCGTACCTCACCCGTGGCCGCACGCGCCCGATCCACGGTGCTGCCATTGACCGACCACGCTGGTAGCGTCCGATTTGGAGAGCGTCGGCCACCATCACCGGCGCGCCGCGTCCAGCTCGCGAAAGGTCGACCAGACATGGTTGTTGAGAGTGCTCCGCGCCGGGTTGTCGTGATTGGTGCCGGGATGGTGGGGCTGTCGACCGCGTGGCATCTGCAGGAGCGCGGCATCGAGGCCGTGGTGTTGGACCGGTCCGGGGTGGCGGCGGGTTCGTCATGGGGCAATGCGGGGTGGATCTCGCCGGGTCTGGCGATCCCGCTGGCCGAGCCGAGCGTCATCAAGTACGGGCTGAAGTCGCTGTTCGACAAGCACGCGGCGTTGTATGTGCCGTTCAAGTTCGATCCGGATCTGTGGCGGTTCCTGCAGGGTTTCGCGCGGCGGTGCACGATGCGGACCTGGCGGCGGACGATGGCGCAGTATGTGCCGTGGAACCGGGCGGCGATCGAGGCCTATGACGAGCTGGCCGCGGGCGGGGTGACCGGGCAGACGCATGAGGCGCCCATCATGGCGGCGTTCGCGTCGGAGGCCAAGTCGGCGGGGCTGAAGCGGGAGATCGATCTGATCCACCAGGCCGGTTTGGACCTGGACACCGAGGTGATCTCCGGCGACGAGCTGCGCTCGGTGGTGCCGATCGTCTCCGATGAGGTGGTCACGGCGATCCGGATCAACGGGCAGCGCTATATCGACCCGGGGCACTATGTGGATTCGCTGGCCACGGCGGTGACCGACCGGGGCGGGGAGATCCATTCCGGGGCTTCGGTGCGGGCGCTGCGGCAGGGCCCGGGCGGGTTCACCGCGGAACTCTACGGCGGGGAGCCGGTGCGCGGCGATGCGGTGGTGATCGCGACCGGGGCGTGGATGCCCGAGCTGGCCCGCCAGTACGGAGTGCGGGTGCGGCTGCGGGCCGGCCGCGGCTATTCGTTCAGCGTGCCGGTGACCGCCCCGGTGCCGTGCCCGGTGTATTTCGCGCACGAGCGGGTGGCCTGCACCCCGATCGGGGACCGGCTGCGGGTGGCGGGAACGATGGAGTTCCGCGATGTCGATTCCCCGCTGGACCTGGGCCGGGTCGAGTCGATCGTGGCCTCCACCCGCCCGCTGCTGTCCGGCGTGGACTTCGACGACCGGCAGGACGTGTGGGTCGGCGGCCGCCCAGTGACCGTCGACGGGCTGCCCCTGGTCGGCGCAACCCGCAACCCGCGCGTCTACGTCGCCGGCGGCCACGGCATGTGGGGCATCACCCTCGGCCCGATCACCGGCAAACTCCTGGCCGAACAGATCGCCACCGGGAACACCCCCGACATGCTCCAGCCCTTCGACCCGCTGCGATAGCGCCACCGCGACCACCCGCGCCCGACCAGGTATGACGAGGCCCGGGGTGCCCGAGCGTTCCGGCGAGTATGACGGGGCCCGGGCGCCGACCCCGTCACCGACCTGCCGCCCCGATGCCGTCCGGGCACACTGGGCGCATGGACATCGAGCTGACCACAGGGGACATCACGGCGCAGCGTGTCGACGCCATCGTCAACGCGGCCAACAACGCGCTGCTGGGCGGTGGCGGCGTCGACGGCGCCATCCATCGCGCGGGCGGCGAGGCGATCCTCGAGGCATGCCGGGAGCTGCGCAGCAGCACGTTGCCGGACGGCCTGCCCACCGGCAAGGCGGTGGCCACCACCGCGGGCCGACTGCCCGCCCACTGGGTGATCCACACCGTCGGCCCGGTGTTCGCCACCTCGGAGGACCGCTCCGCCCTGCTGCGCTCGGCATACACCGAGAGCCTCGGCGTCGCAGCCGAACTCGGTGCGGAGACGGTGGCGTTCCCGCTGATCTCGGCCGGCGTGTTCGGCTGGCCGAAGGACGACGCGATCCGGCAGGCGCTGACCGCGATCGCCGGCTACGGCCGCGACGGGGCGCGCAGCGTCGGTTCCGTCACCGTCGTGCTCTTCGACCGGTCCACCCACGACCTGGCGCAGCGGATCCGCGCCGCCGAGTTCGGCACCTGAC
>CAZIIX010000142.1:2242-4417 GCA_964539345.1 uncultured Actinomycetes bacterium
GCCTCCGAGCACGGCGCCTGTCCTCGCGTCCGAGCACGGATTCCACGTTCCGAGCCCACGGCGGGACGTGTGCTCGGAGCACGCGGACCGTGCTCAGACGGCCGGTGAGGCTGCCGGCGCCGCCGAGTTAGGCACCTGACGTCGCCTCCGAGCACAGCCCGGCCCCGCGAGACCAGGCGGATCAGTCGTCGGCGCCCCGCGCGATCAGCGCATCGCCCAACGCATCGGCGGCCCGCAGCGAGCGCACGACCACGGGCGCGGCCAGGGCGGTGACGGAGAACCCCAGTCCGCGTGCCTTCCGCGCCTCGGTCACGGAGGTGACGATGCCCGCCAGCAGCGGGATGCAGCGGATCGTGAGCGCCAGCACCAGTCCGATGCGATCCGGATCCACCCCGACGCGACGGAGCGGCCGCAGCACCGCCGCCACCGCGTCGAGCATGCTGCTCACCCGGGTGGTCAGCGTGACCAGCGCCGCGAGTGCCACCGTCACCAGGATCGTGCCGCACACCGCCACGGCCGTCGGCCAGCCGGCCAACCACCATTGCAGCGCGGCGACGATGACGAGCAGGTACCGCAGCGGCCGCAGCTGCGACCATGCCACCCGCACCGGGATCCGGGCCAGCGCGTACAGCATCGCCACCGCCGCGGCGGCCAGGAGCAACTGCCACCAGGTGTGCCACAGCACCACCACCAGCACACCGATCAGCATGCCCAGCAGCTTCGCGCCGGCCGGGATGCGGTGCAGCGCCGACGATCCCGGGTGATAGAGCCCGATCGTGGTTCCGGTCACGAGTGCATCCCGCGGTACTGCTGCAGGACCGGGGTCGGTGGTCCGTCGCCGGCGACCCGGCCGTCGTCGATGAGGATGATCCGGTCGAAGGACTCCAGGAATTCCAGCTGGTGGGTGACGACGATCAGCTGCTGGTCGAGCGCGGCCAACGCCTGCGTCATCCGGCGGGCGTTTCCCAGGTCCAGCAGGGTCGTCGGCTCGTCGGCCACCACGATGCTCGGTCGCCGGATGAGCACCCCGGCGAGCGCCATCATCTGCTTCTGACCCTCGGAGAGCAGGTGCGCGGGATGATCGGCATAGCCGGCCAGGCCGATCGCATCCAGCATCGCGGCGACGCGCTCGGCGATCTCCGCCCGGGTCAATCCGCTGCGCCGCAACGAGAATGCGACGTCCTCGGCGACCGTGGGCATCACGATCTGACTGTCCGGGTTGGTGAACACGAAGCCGACCTGCTGGCGCACCTGCCTGCCGTGCCGCGCGACATCGAGCCCGTTGACGTGAATCCGCCCGGCGGTCGGCTGCACGAGCCCGTTGATCATGCGGGCGAGTGTCGACTTGCCGGACCCGTTCGCGCCGATGATCCCGATGCGCCGCTCGACCAGCTCCAGGCTGACGTCGCGGATGACGGTGCGGTCCCGATACGCGTGGTGGACGCCCCGGAAGGACACGCAGCCGCCGGTCGTGCCGCGACCGCCGGTCACGTCTGGGCTGGACTGGACCGGGCCCGTTCCGCGGTCCGGTGGCGCCGCAACGGAATCAGCCCGGGGTAGGCGCGGTGGACGCGCTTGGCCACCATGGCCGTCGCCACCACCTTGATCGCATCGCCGGGCAGGTAGATCACCGCGGTTCCGGCGGCGGCCCAGATCGGCATGTGCGCCACCACGGCCAGCCAGGGAATCCCCACCGCATAGATCGCCCCCATGCCGCCGATGGCCGTCACCACGATGCCCAGCCACAGGGGGTATCGAGGCAGGATCGCGCGGGTGAGCAGCCCGGTCACCAGCGCCCCGAGCAGGAAGCCCCAGGCGTAGCCGGCGGTGGGGGAGACGGTGAACATGGCGGGGCCGCCGCGCCCGCCGGCGAGCAGGGGCAGCCCGGCGAACGTGAGCGCATCGAAGACGGCGACGGCGCCCAGGCCCTTCCACGGGCCGAGGATCGCGCCGGCGACCATCACACCCAGCGTCTGCAGCGTGATCGGCACCCCGGAGCTGCCCAGATACAGCGTCCCCGGCACGCCCAACGCCGCGATGAGCGCGGCGAACACCGCCATCTGAGCGAGGTCGCGGGCGGTGGCGCGCGGAGTCGACACGGGGCCTCCTGTCAGTGCCGGATGCTGCCAGGGTGAGAATACCCGCGTGACTTCGCACCCCCTGCCTGCGGCCAGC
>CAZIIX010000142.1:4517-6608 GCA_964539345.1 uncultured Actinomycetes bacterium
GGGTGACCGCCCGGGCGCGCGATCGGAGCGCAGTGGTTAGGCTGAATGACCACCAACGGTTCGCGTGATCCGGCGCCGGGCCGCGTGGTCGAACCCGGACCAGGTCGGACCCAGGAGGCGTTGTGACACTCTCGCACCAGCATGTGGGGCGCGCACTGATCGTGTCGATCTCCGATCAGCTCGTCCATGGCGATGACGATGCTGGTGCGGGTGCGTTGGTGACGGAGTTGTTGGCCGAGGCCGGGTTCGCGGTGGACGGCTCGGTGGCGGTCCCGTCCGATTCGACCGATATTCGCAATGCGCTGAACACCGCGGTGATCGGTGGCGCGGACCTGGTGGTGACCATCGGCGGCACGGGCGTCTCGCCGCGCGATGTGACCCCGGACGTCACGGCCGAGGTCGTCGACCGTGACCTGCCCGGCATCGCCCAGGCGCTGCGCTGGTCTGGCATGGCTGCCGGCGTGATGGACGCGATCGTCTCGCGCGGCGTGGTGGGCGTCTCCGGCTCGACCGTGGTCGCGAATGTCGCCGCGTCGCGCGCGGCGATCCGCGACGGGCTCGCCACGTTGATCCCGCTGGCCAAGCACGTGATCAGCGAACTCTCCGACCCGGAGGCGTGAGCACAGCCATGACGGGGCCGTTGCAGTGACGCAGCCTGCTGACGAATCCGACCCCGATTCGCCCGCGCAGGGGCCACCCTCGCGTCGCCGCCCGGTCGACCGGCGGCGGCTCGACGAGGTCTTCGGCGACACCCTGCCCGCGACCACGGACGACGAGCGAGAACCGGGTGAGCGCAGCGGGTTCGACGCCGAGCACTACCGGCGCAACCGCCCGCCGCACCACACCGCGTGAGGAGGGCCGGTCAGGACGTGCGCTGCGCCCGGAGCAGGTCGCGGATCTCCAGCAGCAGCTCGGCCTCCGTCGGCGGTTCCGGCTCGGGCTCGCCCTCCCGCGCGATCCGGCGGGCCTCCCGCCGCTCCATGAGCGCATTCATCGGCAGCACCAGGATGACGTAGACCAGCAGCGCGGTCAGCACGAACACGATCACCGAGTTGATCAGCGTGCCGATGTCGATGAACGTCGCCGGATTGTCGCTGACCAGGCGGAAACCGAATCCCTGTGTCTGGTCGGGGGTGATCACGGCCAGGATCGGCGTGATGATGGCGGACACGAACTTGTCGACGAGAGCGGCGAATGCCGCACCGATGACGAAGGCAACAGCCAGTTCCACGATGTTGCCGCGGAGCACGAACTCCTTGAAGCCCTTGAGCATGACGGTCCTTTCGCCGCGCTGCCGCCGGGTGGCGCCCTGCGGCTATGCACTATGGGATGAGACGGCAGTCACATCCTTCAGAGTTGTCGATGATGAGCGTACAACGCGGCTAGGCCATTCAGGCGAATCTCAGTCCGATCGTGCCGGTGATCGCCACGGTGGCCACGCTGTCCGCGGCCGCGTCGGGCACGGACAGCACGACCAGCCGTCCATGCTCGGAATGCCCGCCGCCGACCCCGGCGGCGGGGGCCGGCGGAATGGACAGGACGAGCGCGTCGTCTGTCAGGGCACGCGCGGTGCCGTCTGCGGACACGCCGATCACCGACACCCGCATCCCGGTGGTCAGCAGAGCGACCGTGTCCGGGTCATGCGGCCGCACCGGCACGGCGCTGCGGCCAGGCCCGGGGGAAGGGCCGTCCTCGCCGACGAGGCGGACGTCGGTGAGGATCTCGCCGCGGCGCACCGGACCGGACAGCACCCGCCCCTGCAGCGCCGCCGGGTCGCGCTGCGCCCCGTCGGGTGGATCGGTGACGCGGGTGGTGGTCAGGTCGGCCGCGTGCAACGTGGCACCGGTGCCCAGGTCGTGGGCGGCGGCTGTCACCGCGATGCCCGGTGACGGGGTCGGCGGCTGGGCGAGGGCGAGCGCCGCGGCGGCCATCAGCAGGGCCAGAGCGAGCGCGCGCCGGACCGCGCGTGCCCGGCGCCCACCGCGCCGATAGCGGCCGAGCATGGTCGCGACCCGGTCGGGCAGGCGTCGCGCGACGGGGTCGGCACGGGTGTGGTGAGCGGCAGGCACGTCCGCACGATAGGCACGGCCG
>CAZIIX010000143.1:0-1888 GCA_964539345.1 uncultured Actinomycetes bacterium
ACCAGGACGTTGGGCACGGCGATCGTGGAGATGTCCTCGGGGATCCCGTACGTGCCCGCCGGCACCATCGCCCACCGGTAGGACAGCCCGTACGCCGCGCGCAACCCGGACGACAGCTCGCCCAGGTCGATCATCCGGATGTCGGTGTCGCGCACCAGCTCCGTCACGCCGACCGTCGGCACGCCCCCGGACCACCAGAACGCGTCGATGTCGCCGTCGGCCAGCGATGCGACGCTCTCGTTGATGCCCAGCGGGACCAGGTCGTCGTCGGCCAGCGTGACACCGGCGACCTCCAACATCCGACGGGCGATCAGCTCGGTGCCGGATCCGCTGGGGCCCAACGAGACCCGGTGGCCGATGAGGTCCCGGATCGACCGGATGCCGGAGTCGGCGCGGGTGACGAGATGGATGACGTCGTCGTAGAGCCGCGCCAGGGCGCGGATGGGCACCGCCACCTCGAACTCGGAGCGGCCGGCGACGGCGTCCGCGGCGGCATCGGCGGCGACGATGGCCATCCGTGCCTGCCCGCGGGCGATCTGGCGCAGGTTGTCCACCGAGCCGAGCGTGGATTCCACCGATAGCCGCGCCCCGTCCAGCGACGGCTCGATCGCGTCGGCCATGGCCAGCCCGTACGAGTAGTAGACGCCCTTGGTGCCTCCGGTCGCGATGACGACACGCTGCCCCTCCCGCGACGCGGTGCACCCGGCGAGCACGGCCAGCGGCGCACCCAGCAGCAGCGTGCGGCGGGAGATCCGTGCCGCGCCCGGGACCGATCCGGTATGACGAGCCGCACCTCGCCGTACCGCGCCCCGGCCGGGGAGGGGTGGCGCCGTCATAGCCGGTCCTCGATGCTCGCGTTCAGCCGCAGTTCCACCACGAGTCCGCCCCCGTCCGCCGGACGCAGTTCCAGCGTCCCGCCGCACACCCGGGTGAACGTGCTCGCGATGGCCAGGCCGATGCCGGAGCCCGGCGTGTTCTGATGCACCGGGCTGCGCCAGAACCGGTTGGTGGCCAACGCGTATTCGTGCTCGGCAAGGCCGGGCCCGTGGTCGCGGACGGTGATCAGGGCGTCGGTTCCGCTGGTGCGCACGGCGACCTCGACCCCCGCACCGGCCTCGGAGAACTTGATGGCGTTCTCGATCACGGCGTCCAGCGCGGACTGCACGGCCAGGTCGTCGGCGTCGGCCCAGACCGGCTGCGGCGCATGGATCGTCAGCGTGACCCCCTCCGCGGCCGCGGCCGGTGTCAGCGCCTCCACCCGCTGCGCGGCCACGGCGGCGATGTCCACCGGGCCGGTGACGAACGCAGCGTCCTCACTGCGCGCGAGCATCAGCAACGCGTCCAGCAGCCTGGTCATCCGCAGGCCCTCCTCGCGCGCCTCCTCGTACTGGCCGAGCGCCTCGGCGGGCAGGCTCAGACCCATCTCCTCGATGCGCAGCAGCAGCACGTTCAGGGGATTGCGCAGCTCGTGCGAGGCGTTGGCGACGAAGGCGCGTTGGTGCTCGATCGCGCTCTCCACCCGGGCGGCCATCTTGTTGAACTCGGTCACCACGCGGCGCAGCTCCGGTGGCCCGCTGGCGGGCCCGACGCGGGCGGCGAGGTGCCCCTCGCCGACCTCGGTGAGCGCATTGGCCAGGTCGTCGGTGGGCCGCACCGCCCAGCGGGCGAGCCGGTCGGCGACCACGGCGGCGGCGATGATCAAGCTGAGCACCACGATCTCGAGGATCAGCCAGCGCCACCAGATGCGGTCGGCCAGCGCCGCGCCGTCCGAGACGGTCACCATGACGTTCGTGACGTCGCCGGCGGTGATGACCGGTTCGGCGACCACGACCGGCGAGGTGTCGGTGGGCCAGCGGAAGCCCAGCGGCACGCTGTGCCGGCCGACCAG
>CAZIIX010000143.1:1988-6591 GCA_964539345.1 uncultured Actinomycetes bacterium
AGCCACACCGATCCGTCCCGCTCGATCACCCCCGCCCCGTTGCCGTAGACCTGGCCGTACCGGTCGAGCTCGCTCTGCAGACCCGCGGCCTCGCCGGAGCTCAGCGCGAGCGCCACCGACGGCAGGAACCGGGTGACGTCGCGGAACTGCGCGACATAGGCGTCCTGGACCGCGGATTCGGCGATATTGTGCGCGATCAGGCATCCGAGCGCCTGCACGATGCAGGCGATCGGGATGACCAGCAGCAGGACGATCCGGCGGCGCACGGGTCAGTCCCCGTCGCCGGTGTTCATCGCGTACCCGACCCCGCGGACGGTCTCGATCAGCCCGGGCACGCCGAGTTTGCGCCGCACGGACGCGATGTGCACCTCCAGGCTGCGGCCGACGCCCTGCCAGCTGGTCTGCCACACCTCGCTGATCAGCTGCTCGCGCCGTACCGCCACCCCGGTCCGCCGGGCGAGCGCCGCGACCAGGTCGAACTCCTTGCGGGTGAGCAGCACCAGCCGCCCGGCCACCCAGATCTTGCGCGCCGCGACATCCACCGTCACCACACCGGCCGTCAGGTATCGGGAGTCCTCGTCACCGTCGGCCCTGCTCTGCCGCCGGCCGACCGCCTCGATGCGGGCGATCAGCTCCCGCAGGTCGAACGGTTTGACCATGTAGTCGTCCGCGCCGAGGCTGAGCAGGTGCACCATCGAGGTCACCTCGGAGCGGGCGGTGACCACGATGATCGGCACATCGTGGATGGCCCGCAGCCGGGTGCACACCTGCGCCCCGGACATGTCCGGCAGCCCCAGGTCGAGCAGCACCATGTCGATCGTCTCGTCGCAGCTCTGCAGCGCCTGGTCCCCGTCCGCGGCCACCGTCACCTGGTATCCGTGCTTGCGCAGCACCGACTGCATGATGGCGGCCACGCGTTGATCGTCCTCGATCAGCAGCAGTCGCATCGGCCGTCGACCTTCCCCGTGGACCTCGCGATGACGGCCTGAGACCGGCGTCACACAACCTCAAATCTCTCTCAAGAGTACGTACTGCCTTCCCCTTGCCGTGACACACTCCGCTGCACGCCCACTGTGCCCATCCGGGTCGCGTGGGCACCGTCCCGAAGTGTCCCGGAGGATTGGAGCGGCCTTGGCCACCACACCGACGTCCGCGTCTGCGTCCGCCACGCCGCCGTCCCCGGACGCCACCGCGCCGCAGGCACCCGCCGACACCCCGATGATCGGCCTGTATGACGTGCAGAAGCACTTCGGTGACCTGCACGTGCTGCGCGACATCACCCTCACGGTGCCCGCCGGACAGGTGATGGTCGTGCTCGGCCCGTCCGGATCCGGCAAGTCCACGCTGTGCCGGGCGATCAACCGGCTCGAACCGATCGACTCCGGCCGCATCGAGATCGACGGCGTGCCGCTGCCCGCGGAGGGCCGGGCGCTGGCCGCGCTGCGTGCCGATGTGGGCATGGTGTTCCAATCGTTCAACCTGTTCGCGCACAAGACGATCCTGGACAACGTCAGCCTCGGGCCGATCAAGGTGCGCCGAATGGCCAAGGGCGAGGCGCGCGAGCTGGCCGCATCGTTGCTGGACCGGGTCGGCGTCGCCTCGCAGAAGGACAAGCTGCCCGCGCAACTGTCCGGCGGCCAGCAGCAGCGCGTCGCGATCGCCCGGGCGCTGGCCATGAAGCCGAAGGTCATGCTGTTCGACGAGCCCACCAGCGCGCTCGACCCGGAGATGGTCAACGAGGTGCTGGACGTCATGACGTCCCTGGCGCGCGAGGGGATGACGATGGTCTGCGTCACGCACGAGATGGGGTTCGCGCACCGCGCCGCCGACCGCGTCGTGTTCATGTCCGAGGGCGAGATCGTCGAGGACGCACCGCCGGACGAATTCTTCTCGAACCCGCGGTCCGCGCGGGCGAAGGACTTCCTGTCGAAGATCCTCACCCACTGACCCGTGCCGGCCCCCGGCACGCCCCGCGGTGCGGGACACCCGCATCCCAACACGAAAGGTGCTCACCGAATGAAGTTTCGCAAGCTCGCGGCCATCGCCTCGGTCGCCGCTATCGCCGCCGCAGGCCTGGTCGGCTGCGGCTCCGACGATGACGCGTCGTCCATCGTCGACAAGGCCAAGGATGGGAAGCTCACCATCGGCGTCAAGTTCGACCAGCCCGGACTCGGGCTGAAGGAGCCGGACGGCTCGTTCTCCGGGTTCGACATCGACGTGGCCCGCTACATCGCCAAGGAGCTCGGTGTCGACGAGGACGGCATCGAGTTCAAGGAGACCCCGTCGGCGCAGCGCGAGACGGCGCTGAAGAACCACGAGGTCGACTTCATCGTCGCCACCTACTCGATCACCGACAAGCGCAAGGAGGCCGTCGACTTCGCCGGTCCGTACTTCATCGCGCACCAGGACCTGTTGGTGGCCAACGACTCCGACGTCACCAGCCCCGAGGACATGGACGGTCGCAAGCTCTGCTCGGTGACCGGCTCCACCTCGGCGCAGAACGTCAAGGACAAGTACGCCAGCGACGTGCAGCTCAAGGAGTACGGCGGCTACTCGGACTGCGTGCAGGCGCTGAGTTCCGGCGCGGTCGATGCGGTGACCACGGACGACGTCATCCTCGCCGGCTACGCGGCCGCCGAGCAGTACGCCGGCAAGTTCAAGCTGGTCGGCCAGGGCTTCTCCGACGAGAACTACGGCGTCGGCATCTGGAAGGGCGACAGCAAGGCGCAGGAGGCCATCAACGACGCCATCGAGAAGATGCAGAGCGACGGCTCCTGGGAGAAGTTCCTGAACGACAACGTCGGCCCATCCGGCTACACCATCCCGGATCCGCCGGCGATCACGGAGAAGTGACCGGGGGGTAGAGGGATATGACGGTGGAGGGGTGGCGACGCTCGGCAGGTGCTCGCCACTCCTCCACTGGTTCGGTGACCGGCGCGGCGGCCGGCGCGCACCCCGCAAGCGTGCCGAGCGGCGCGCACTTCGCGAGCGTGGCGGCGTGCGGAACGGCGTCATACCCGGCTCGTAGTGGCGAGATTCCCGACGCCACACGATTGTTCGATCTGAGGTGAGCAGCAGAGTATGAGTTTCGAATTCCTGTCGGACCCGCGGTATCACCTGTGGGCGGCATTCTGGATGACGATCAAGCTGACGCTGCTCTCCGGCGTGGGCTCGCTGATCTGGGGGACGATCCTGGCCGGGATGCGCGTCGGCCCGATCCCGCTGATGCGCGCGTTCGGCACCGGCTACGTCAATGTGGTGCGCAACATTCCGCTCACGGTGATCATCGTGGCCAGTTCGGTGGTGCTGGCCGACACGCTGAACATGGAGATCTCCGAGAACATCAACACCAACGCGTTCTACCTGGCCGTACTCGGGTTCATCGCGTACACGTCGACGTACGTGTGCGAATCGCTGCGCTCCGGGATCAACACGGTGCCGTCGGGCCAGGCCGAGGCCGCCCGCGCGATCGGCCTGTCGTTCGCGCAGAACCTGCGAATCATCGTGCTGCCGCAGGCGTTTCGCGCCATGATCGCCCCGCTGGCGTCGGTGCTGATCGCGCTCACCAAGAACACCACGGTGGCCGCCTCCATCGGGGTCGCCGAGGCGGCGCTGCTGATGAGCGAGATGGTGGAGAACGAGGGCAACGCGCTGATGAGCGTGTTCTCCGTCTTCGCGTTCGGCTTCATCATCCTGACGCTGCCGGTCGGACTGTTCCTGGGCTGGCTGGCCAAGCGAATGGCGGTGAAGCGATGAGCGGCGCGACCGTTCTCTACGACGTCCCGGGCCCGCGGGCCAAGGTGCGCAACGGCGCCATCTCGGTGGCGTTCGCGGTGGTGGTCGCGTTCGTCGTCTGGTGGGTGCTCAGCGAGCTGTATGACAAGGGGGAGCTCGCCGGCGCCAAGTGGAAGCCGTTCACCCGCGGCGACGTGTGGACCACGTACTTGCTGCCGGCGCTGTGGCAGACCATCAAGGCATCGCTGCTGAGCCTGATCATCGCGCTGCCGTTCGGGGTGCTGCTCGCGCTCGGCCGACTGTCCGACCAGCGCTGGCTGTCCCGCCTCAGCACGGTCATCGTGGAGTTCTTCCGCGCGATCCCGGTGCTGCTGCTGATGGTGTTCTCCAAGCAGGTGTTCGTGCTGCTCAACCTGGGCAGCTCGGACGAGCGCGGTCTGATGGCGGTGGTCACCGGGCTGGTGCTGTACAACTCGTCGGTGCTGGCCGAGATCGTGCGCTCCGGGATCACCTCGCTGCCGCGCGGCCAGGTGGAGGCGTCGCAGGCGATCGGGCTGCGCAAGTCGCAGATGATGCGGATGATCCTGCTTCCGCAGGCGTTCACCGCGATGCTGCCCGCGATCGTCAGCCAGCTGGTGATCATCGTCAAGGACACCGCGCTGGGCGGGCAGCTGACCATCGCCGCACCGGAACTGCTGCGCAGCGCGCGCACGATCACCGGCTACTTCGGCAACGTGGTGGCCACCTATGTGGTGATCGCGGCGATCTACATCGTGCTGAACTTCCTGCTCACGGAGCTGGCCCGGTTCATCCAGGGCTGGCTGCGGCGCCGGCGCGGCCGCGGATCGGCGGCCGGCGGTGCCGGGGC
>CAZIIX010000144.1:0-2060 GCA_964539345.1 uncultured Actinomycetes bacterium
CCCGTCGAGGAACGGCGGCGGCGCCAGTGGCGACTGACCTGGGTGTTGCCGGCCGACGACGGGCCGGCGCCGGACGAGACCAGCCTCATCGGCGCGCCCACGCCGACCGAGGAGCCGCTGGGCCTGCCGGCCAGACTCATCGGCACCTTCCCGGTCGACGAGAATCGGGCGAGGCTGGACGCCGGTGCGCTGACCGACTACCTGCTCGACCGCGCCGCCCGCGGCTACGCCGCACTGGTCGCCGCCTCCCCGCCGGAGCGCCGCCCTGCGCTCGTTCCCCGCGGCGGCTTCCCACTCGGCCCGGTCGACTCGGCGCTCCGCACCCTGATCAGCGACCGGCTCGCCGAGACCGCATTCCTCGCCGCGGCCGACGGCACGACCGTCCGGCCGAGCGAGGCGTGCCTGGTCACCGGTCTCGCCGGCCCGGCGGCCGCCCTCGTCGCACAGGCGATGCCCGGGCTGCTGCCCTGGCCGGAGACCGGCGACCTGCGAGAGCGGTTGCGCGGCCTGGGCGTTCCGATCCGCACCGTCGCCGATGTGGCCGCCGCACTGACCCAGCTCCAGCGTCCCGTGGGCTACTGGCAGACCGTCTACACCGCGCTCGCCGATGCGCCGGCCGACGAACTGAGCGGGCTGCCCGTCCCGCGGCTCGGCGGCGGCACCCTCGTCGGCGCCCGCGGGGTGTGGCTGCCGCCCGCCGCGGGCACCGACGACACGGTCGACGCGGGCGATGCGGAAGGCTCTGACGGCGCGGTCGGCGCGGTCGGCTCCGGCGACTCCGGCGACTCCGAGGGCGCGGCGCTACACCGGCTGGCGCGCCTGCTGCCGGGACTGCGGATGGCCGAGGTCGGCGCCGACCATCCGCTGCTGCGCCGCCTGGGTGCCACGCCGGTGGAGGCGACCGCCATCCTGGACAGTCCGGCACTGGCCGCGGAGATCCGCAACCGACTCGACGACCTCGACGAGAACGACCCGGACATCGACGATCTCACCGAGTTCGCCCATGCGGTCCTGGATCTCGCCGGTCGAACGAGCGATGTGGCCGGAGCCGACGACACCGCCCCCGGACTGCTGGGCGACCTGCTGCTCACCGATGACGAGGGCGACGCCTGGCCGGCGGGCAGCCTGTACCTGCCGGATGCCCCGCTGCTGGACCTCCTCGCGGACGATGCGGACGCGCCCATCGTGGCGGACCGATGGCTGCGGCGCTACGGACCGGCGGCGCTGCGAGCCGTCGGTGTGCGGAGCGGGTTCGGCGTTCGCCGCTACGCGGCCCCGCCCGGCTATGACGTCGACCTGCCGGACGTGGACGACTGGTGGGGCGAGGTGGCCGGCCCGGCGCTGTCGCCGACCGGTGCGGACCGGCCGGACGGAGACGCATCCTTCACCGCGGTGCCCGATCTGGACATGGTCGACGACGAGGCCTGGCCGGAGGCGCTGGTGCTGCTCGTCGCCGACCGGACCACCCGCGACGCGCTGCGGCCGCTGCGCGGCGCGAGCGGGGACATGCCCTCCTACACCGCCTGGTGGGTGAGCCACCACGTCCGGCTGCACGGCCGGCGACTGGGCCAGTGGCGCACCGCATCCGCCGCGGCGCTGGACGGCCTCTACGACGTACTACCGATCGCGATCGACGACGACATCGCGCAGCACCTCGGCGTTCTCGGCACCCTGGAGGATGCCGCACGCGACCCGCAGGAGCTGCTGTCGCGGTGGGCCGCCACGGAGCGCAGCGTGCCCGCCGAGCGCGTGCCGGCGCTGACCGCGACCGTCGTTGCCTCGCTGGCCGACGACCCGGACGCCGTCGACCTCCCACCCGATGTCCGCAGCCTCGCCGGGACCGTGATCGCCGCCGACCACGCCGCCGTGCTCGACCGGCCCCACCTGGCCGGTGTGCTCGGGCCGGAGACGCTCGTCGCGGGCGGGGCCGACCCGGCGCTCGTCGCCGACGTGCTCGACCTGGCGCTCGCGTCGGCGCGATACCGCTTCGCCGTCGCAGCTTCCGGCGATGCCGACACGGCCGGCGATGCCGACACGGCCGGCGATGCCGACACGGCCGG
>CAZIIX010000144.1:2160-6580 GCA_964539345.1 uncultured Actinomycetes bacterium
GCGATGCCGACACGGCCGGCGATGCCGACACGGCCGGCGATGCCGACACGGCCGGCGATGCCGACACGGCCGGTGATGTCGACACGGCCGACGGGGCGCGGGCGCAGACCCCCGTCATACTCGGCTCGGTGCACGGCGCAGCCCGAGCGCTGGCGCGAGCCGGCCGGCCGGACCTGGCCACCACGACGGTGGTCGTCTCCCCGGGCCTGGCCGTGCGACCCCAGGACGAGCCCGGCGAGGCGGGCGCCGCGGAGCCCGTGCCCGTGGCGTGGTGGATCGACGGCGACCGGATCCTGCTGGACGGCTCCGCCGACGGCACCGGTCGGTGCGTCGCTCACCTGGCCGGCCGGTGGCGCGACCGGTACGCGCTGGTCGCTGCGGCCCGCGGCGGGCGGCAGGAGCTCGCCGAGACGGGCATCGACGGGCCGACCCGGCCGGACTGACCACGCGCCCGACCCCGGGCCGCAGCGGCGGGATGGTGAGGGGGGGATGTCGCCGGGCGCGCGGACGGGGCATGCTATCGGCATGGACACCGCTCTGACCCGGCTCTTCGATCTCGACGTTCCGGTGGTATCGGCCCCGATGGCCGGTGTCGCCGATGCCCGACTGGCGATCGCCGTCAGCCGCGCCGGAGCACTGGGCTGCCTCGGCATCGGATCGACCCGCACCACCGAGTGGGTGGGCGACCAGCTCGCCGCCCTCACCGATGCGGGCGTCCCGTTCGGCGCCGGTGTCATGGCCTGGGCGCTGCCGACGCAGCGCGAGGTGTTCGACCGACTGCTCGAGGCCCGTCCCTCCCTGCTGTCGATCTCGCTGGGGGACATCGTGCCGTGGGTGGAGCAGGCCCGCTCGGCCCGTGTGACGGTGGCCGTGCAGGTGGGCACGTCCGCCGAGGCGACCCGCGCCGTCGACCTCGGGGCGTCGGTCATCGTGGCGCGCGGCGGAGAGGCCGGCGGCCACGGGGAGAACCGGGTGGCGACGCTGCCGCTGCTGCAACAGGTCCTCGATGCGGTCGAGGTGCCGGTGCTCGCCGCCGGCGGCATCGCCACCGCGCGTGGGCTGGCGGCGGTCCTCGCGGCCGGCGCGGCAGGGGCGTGGGTGGGCACGGCCTTCGCGGGCTGCCGGGAATCGACCAGCAGCCCGGCGGCGCGATCGGCCATGGATGCGGCCGATGCCTCGGCGACGATCCACACCCGGCTGTTCGACATCGCACAGCGGCTGGCCTGGCCCGAGCGGTACGGCGCCCGCGGACTGTCCAACGACTTCACCGAGCAGTGGGACGGGCGGGAGGCAGCGCTGGCCGAGGCGGATGTGCGCGAGGCGATGGCGCGCGCACGGTCGACGGGCGACGTCGCGATGGCCCCGGTCTACTGCGGCCAGGGAGTCGGCCAGATCAGGGTGGACGTGCCGGCCGCGGACGTCGTCGCCGAGTTCGCCCGGGTCGACACGCTGCTGCGCGCCATCGCGCACGCGCTCTGACCGGTCAGCCGTCCGCGCGTGGGAGGCGGATGTCCTCCTCCAACGCCATCCGGCTGGCCCCGCGGGAGCCGCGCCGCGCGGCCGATCGCTGCCAGCCGTAGATGCCCAATCCGCAGAACCCCAACAGGAATCCGGCGACGGCGGTCCACAACCAGCCCATGGCGTCGTGCTCGCGCAATGTCGGGATCATCAGCAGCAGCACGATCACCGCGACCAGCCACAGCACCATCCCGGGGATGACGACATGCGCCAGGCCGGCGCCGCGCACCGGGGGCAGCGGCGGCCGCTCCGGCGGCGACGTGGGCGCGTGATCGGGGGGCGGATCGGGCACCCATCGAGGGTATCCGGTCGCAGTCGGCGACCCCAGCCCACCCGGATTGCTGAGATAGACTAAGCAACTGTGACGGACCCTGCCCCGCTAGCCAGTGACCTGCGGTTGGCGGTCCATCGCCTCACCCGTCGGCTGCGCGCCGAACGACCGCGGGACGGGCTCTCCCTGACCCAATTGTCGGCACTGGTGACCATCTGGCGCGAAGGACCGGTCACCGCAGGCGAAGTGGCGACCCGGGAGGGCGTCAAACCGCCATCGGCCACCCGGGTGCTGGCCGCATTGGAGTCGCAAGGACTGATCACCCGCACCGCGGGCGTCAGCGACGCCCGGCAGATCCACGTCACCGTGACACCCGCGGGTGTCCAGCGGGTCGAGGAGGACCTGCGCGCCCGCGACGCCTGGCTCGCCCAGCACGTGGAGATGCTCACCGCCGAGGAGAGGGACCTGCTGCGTCGCGCGGCAACGGTGCTCGAGCGGCTGGCCGAGCAGTGACCGGCGTCGCTGGCGACGGCGACCCCTCGCCGGAGGAACCCCTCGACGAGCCGCTGCGCATCGCCGTCACCCCGGCCGCCGCGGCGACGACCGCACCGGCGGCCGCGGTGTTCTCGGCGCAGGCCGAGTCCGAGGCGGTGCGCACCGAGGCCGAATGGCGCGACGAGGTCGTGCGCACCGGCCAGTTCCCGAAGGTCGACCAGAAGCGCGGCGGCATCTTCCGGTCGCTGCGAGTGCGCAACTACCGGCTGTACTTCACCGGCAACGTCATCTCGCAGGTGGGCACCTGGATGAACCGGGTGGCGCAGGACTGGCTCGTCCTGCAGCTCACCGACGACGACCCGGTCGCGCTCGGCATCGCCACCGGCCTGCAGTTCGGCCCGATCCTGCTGTTCAGCCTGTTCGCCGGCACCGTCGCCGATCGCTACGACAAGCGCAAGCTGCTGGTGGCCCTGCAGATCATCCTCGGCGCCGCCGGCTTCGCGCTGGGGCTGCTGGCCACGCTGGACATCGCGACCGTCTGGCACGTCTACGGCACCTGCCTGATCGTGGGCATGGCCGCCACGTTCGACGGTCCGACGCGGCAGGCGTTCGTGATGGAACTCGTCGGCCGCGAGGAGGTCGGCAACGCGGTCGCACTGAACTCGATGGGGTTCAACGGCGCGCGCATCGTCGGACCGGCCATCGCCGGCGTCCTCATCGCAGTGACGAACTCGGGCCCGGTCATGATGATGGCGGGCCTGGGCTACATCGCGGTGATCGTCAGCCTGCTGCTGATGAAACCGGCTGAACTGCACGTGATCGAACGACTCCCGCGCGCCAAGGGGCAGATCCGGGCGGGCCTGCGCTACGTCGCCGGCCGGCGCGACCTGCGCGCGATCATGCTGCTGGTGCTGATGGTCTCCACGTTCGGGATGAACTTCCAGCTGACGCTGGCCATCATGGCGAAGATCGTGTTCGGACGGGACGCGTCCTCATACGGGCTGCTGACCACCACGCTGGCCGTCGGATCGCTGCTGGGGGCGCTGGTCTCGGCCCGGCGGCAGAACGCGCCGCGGCTGCGTCTGCTGGTCGGCGCCGCGGTGTGCTTCGGCGCCGTCGAGATCGCGATGGGGCTCACCGGCTCGTACCTGCTGCTGTCCATCCTGCTGGTGCCCGGCGGGATCTTCATGCTGGTGTTCTCCAACGCCGCCAACGCCGCGCTGCAGCTGACCACCGAGCCGGAGATGCGCGGCCGCGTCATGAGCATCTATGTGCTGGTGTTCCTCGGCGGGGCGCCGTTCATCGCACCGGTGCTCGGTGTCGCCGCCGAGGCCTGGGGCGGCGGGTCACCGTTGTGGATCGGCGGCGCGATCTCGCTGCTGTCGGCCATCGTCCTCGGCGTGTGGATAGGCCGATACGCCAAGATGCACATGGAGTTCCGGATCCGGCCGGTGCCGCACGTGCACCTGGTCGACCCGCTCGCCCCCGACGAGGAGAACGTCTCGGCCAGCGTCGCCCGCTCGGTCCAGGCATTGGCCGGATCCGCCCAGTCGTTGGCGGACTCGGCGCAGGCGCTGGCCGGCTCGGCGGGCCGCACCGCCCGCCGCACGGTGCGGCCGGCGACCAGCCGCGTGGCGCGCGCCGGCCGGATGGTCGGGCGCACGATGGCCCGACCGGGCCGGGGGCCGCGCGGCGGGGGACGACGGTGAGCGACGCGCACCTGATCACCGACCCGGCGGACCCGCGGCTCGGGGACTTCCGGGACCTCAAACGCGCCGACCGCAGGCCCGATCGGCCGGGCGGCCGCGGTCTGGTGATCGCCGAGGGCACCGTGGTGGTGCGCCGGATGATCGCATCGGACTACCCGATCCGGGCGCTGCTGGGCGTGGCCCGCCGGTTCGACGAGTTGCGCGCCGACCTGGACCACCTGGACGCCCCGTACTACGTCATGGCCGCGGACGCCATGGACGACGTGGTCGGATTCCACCTCAACCGCGGGGTGCTCGCCACTGCCGACAAGGTCGCGTTCCCGCCCGCCGAGAGGCTGCTGGCATCGGCGCGGCGCGTCGTGGTGCTGGAGGGCGTCGGCGACCACGAGAACATCGGCTCCATCTTCCGCAACGCCGCGGCGCTGGG
>CAZIIX010000145.1:0-1882 GCA_964539345.1 uncultured Actinomycetes bacterium
CGGTGACCCCGCACTTGGCGAAGTCCGCCTTGATGGACTGGTAGACATCCGGGTGTTTGCCCGAGGTGCGGTAGGGGTCCTTCAGGGTCAGCCCGTTGGGGTACCCGGCGTCGGCGAGCATCTGCTTGCACTTGGCGGGATCCCCGGCGTCGTTCGGCGTCTTGTACAGGTTGAACTGCTCGTAGCCGACGTTGCCCGGCGGGATGACCTGGTTGAGCGGGGTGTTCAGGTCCGGACCGCCGTAGATCTTGCCGATGGCCGTCTTGTCCACCGCGTACTCCAGTGCCTGCCGCACCTTGACCTTGCCCAGCGCCCCGTCATTGTTCGGGGACTGCATGTTGAACACCTCGAACGGGTTGGTGTCGTAGTTCGGGTAGATCCCGAGCCGCGGGTCCTTGGTGGCTTCGAGCTGCGGCACGTTCGCCGTCGGCACAGTGGTGTCCCACTCCATGTCGACGGTGCCCGCCGCGATCTGCTGCTGCACGGCCGCCTCGTCCGGCCCCATGGTGATCTTGATCCCGTCCAGATACTGGTGGTGCACCGGATCGGAGTCCTGGCTCCACGCCGGGTTCGGCTTGAGCTCGTAGGACTGGCCCGGTGTGTACTGGGTGATCTGGTAGGGGCCGTCGGAGATCGTGTGCTGGCGCATCTCCGGCGAGTCGGGCAGGTACTTGAGGTATTCCACCGGCACCGCGGAGCCGAACGTCATGGTCAGGATGTTCGGGAAGTCGCTGGCCGGGTTCTCCAGCTTGAACACGATCGTCTTGTCGTCCGGCGTGGTGATGCCGGAGATGTCGTGGTTCTCGATGTAGTCCTTGAACGCGGCCACGTTCGGCTTGACGCTGGAGAATCCCTTGCAGTACTCCGTCATCCCGACGATGACGCCCTCGTAGTAGCCGGGCGCGCCGACCGAGTTCTGGGTCGGATTGCACAGCCGCTTGAACCCGCGCAGGAAGTCCTTGCTGGTCACCTCCCGGGGCGGGTCGGTGTTCCACTTGACGCCGTCCCGGAGATGGATCGTGTAGGTCTTGCCGTCCTGGGACAGCCCGCCGTTGTCCTTGGTCGGCAACTCCGTCGCCACATCGGGAACCACGGACGTGGCCTTCGCCGGATCGGTCGACGCCGGCGTGGTGAACAGCTGTCGGGTGAACGCCCGGAACAGCGTGTTCGTCACCGTGTAGTAGCCGGCGACGGTGTCGAGGTGGTCGACATCGGCCTCGCCAGCGAGCTTCAGCACGCCGCCCTTCTTCGGCTCGCCGGAGGCGTTGACATTGGCGATCTGCTCCGGCGTCAGGGAGCTCTCCTTGGTCTCCGACGTGGTCGCGCCGGACTGTGAACCGCTCGGCTGCGACGGTGCGCTACTGCCCGACTGTCCGCCCGATGGCCCGCTGGGCTGCTCGTTGGCGGTGTTCCCCGCGTTGCCCGGGCTACTGCTCTCCGACGGCGAGGACGTGGAACTACACGCCGCCGCGACCATGGTGACGACTGCGAGGGCGGCGATCACCCCGGCTCGCCTTGACTTGACACGCATGTTGGCCTCCGTTCGTCTGCTGACTTCGATGGCCTCGGGGGACGCCCCATGTACTGGCGAACTCCATCATCACGCCTGGTCACAACGCGCGTTCGGGAGACACGTAGGGTCCGGCAAGGCGACACCCGGGTCGAAGTGCCAGGACGCGATCGTCAAATCACCAGTCGGAAACGATGTCCCGACGCGCCGGCTCCGGTGCCACTGGTGACAATAGGAGCCCTCGGCGGGATCGGCCACCTGAAAGCGGAGTGATATCCGATCGTGACATCGGCGGTGGGCGGCGAGCGGCCGGCGGCGCCGGCATCGGTCCACGTCAGCGCGGTTCGGACCCCGGTTCGGGCCCCGGTTCGG
>CAZIIX010000145.1:1982-4690 GCA_964539345.1 uncultured Actinomycetes bacterium
GGTTCGCGCGCCGGTTCGCGCGCCGGCCGGATCCGGCTAGCTCTCCAGCGCGCGCTCCAGCTCGGCGACCCGCTCCGGGTCGAGCACACCGGCCGCCTCCGTCTCGACCGATGCGCTGCCGCTGGCAAGGCCGCGACGGATGGCGGCGGGAACGGCGGCGCCGGCGATCCGCGCGGTCAGCACGCCGGCGACGAACGAGTCCCCGGCACCGATGGGATTGCGCACCGTGACGGTCGGCGCGGCCAGCCACCGGTGGTGGCCCGGGCCCGCGACCGCCGCACCCGCCGCGCCCGCCGTGACCACCGCCCACTGCGCGCCGAGATCGCGCAGCCGCGCCGCCGCGGCCATCGCCCGGTCCGGGACGTCCGCGCCATCGTCATGGACCCGCTCGGCCGGCGATGACGTCGTTCCGGCGTCGCGGACCGCGCGACGGATGCTCTCCTCTGCCTCGGACACGTTGGGGCACACCAGATCCGCGCCCGCAGTGATGGCCTCGGTCAGTGGTGCGGCGGCCGCGTCGACGACCACCTCCACGTCGACGTCGTGGGCGGCCCGCACGATCTGCGCGTAGCCGTCCGCCGGGGCGCCCGGAGGCAGCGACCCGGAGCAGGAGACGATCGCCGGGCGTGTGGCGTCATCGGCCAGCCGGCTGCGCAGCACGCGCATCAACCGGTCCCAGTCCGCATCGCCGACGGCGGCGCCCGGCTCGTTGAGCAGCGTCACCCGCCCCTCGGCCTCCACCATGGCCGTGCAGGTGCGCACCCGGCCGCCGACCGGGATCGGGATGAGCGCGAAATCCTCCGCCGCATAGAGGGATTGCAGATGGTCGCCGCCGATGGCGGGCACCATCGCGAGCACGGTGGGTGCCGCTCCCAGCAACCGCGCCGCCCGCGCCACATTGCCGCCCTTGCCGCCGGCCACGCTCACGCCGGGCCCGGTGCGGATCACCTCGCCCGGGCGGAGTTCGGTCAGCCGGATGGTGTGGTCGATCGCCGGGTTCGGGGTGATGATCAGCATGCCGTCATTGTTCCCCGCCGACGCAGACCGGTCCGGAACGACCCGTCGGACGACGGCCCACCATGCGGGCCGATACTGTGCATACCGTGACTACCCACCCGCAACGTTGGGCGTACCTGGGCCCGGCCGGAACGTTCACCGAGCAGGCGGCGTCGGAACTGGTCGAGGCGCAGGCCGGGCCGGTCGAGCTGGTCGCGGCGGTGACCGTGTCGGCCGCGCTGGGCATGGTGCGGACCGGCGACGCCGACGCCGCGTGCGTCCCGCTGGAGAGCTCCGTCGAGGGCGCGGTGCCGCTCACCCAGGACGAACTCACGCATGGGGAGCCGCTGCTGATCCACGCCGAGGCGCACGTGCCGGTCACGTTCCAACTCCTGGCCACCCGTCCCCGTCCGCTGGCCGAACTGCGCACCGTCGGATCCCACCCGCACGGGCTGGCGCAGGTGCGTGACTTCCTCGCCCGCGAGGTGCCGCAGGCCGAGGCCGTCGTCATGGACTCCACGGCGGCCGCGGCGGCCGCCGTCGCCGGGGGAACCCTGGACGCCGCTGCGGCCGCCCCGGTCGCCGGTCGCCGCTACGGGCTGACCGTGCTGGCCGACGACATCGGCCTCACCCGGGACGCCGTCACCCGGTTCGTGCTGCTGCGCCGCCCCGCTCCGCCGCCCGACCCGACCGGCAACGACCGCACGTCCATGGTGCTGTGGGTGGTCAACGAGCCCGGCACGCTGCTGGGCCTGCTGTCCGAGTTCGTCGCGCGCGGCATCAACCTGACCCGGCTCGAGTCCCGGCCGACGCGGACCGGTCTGGGGGAGTACGTGTTCCTGGTCGATGCCGACGGCCACGTCACCGATCCGGCGATCGCCGACGTGCTGGCGGCCTTGATCCGGCGCGGGGCGCTGCTGCGCTACCTGGGTTCCTATCCCCGGACCCGCGGGATCTCGGTGCCGCCATCGGGTTTCGCCTCGCGCGAGCAGTATCGGCAGGCCGAGCGCGTGGTCGCCGGCCTGCAGTGCGGCGAGCTGCCCGCCGACGGGCCGGGATCGCCCACGAAGGCCGCACCATGAGACTGACGCTGATTCGGCACGGGCAGACCCCGTCGAACGTCGCCGGTCTGCTCGACACTGCGCCGCCCGGGCCCGGCCTGACCGACCTCGGGCGCGAACAGGCCGCGGCCATCCCTGCGGCGCTCGGCGGCGCGCCGGTGGATGCGATCTTCGCGTCCAACCAGCTGCGCGCGCAGCAGACCGCGACCCCACTGGCCGAGGCGCGCCGGCTGGACATGCAGGTGCTGGACGGTCTGCGCGAGATCGCCGCGGGCGAGCTGGAGATGGCCGGCGACGCGGATTCCGTGCACCGCTACATCGGCACCCTGGTGACCTGGCTCGAGGGCGACCTGAGCACCCGGATTCCCGGTGGCCCCAACGGTTTCGAGGTCGTCGATCGGATGGACGCAGCCGTCACGGACATTGCCGCCGAGGTCGGTTCCGCCGGCACCGCGGTCGCCGTCAGCCACGGCGCCCTGATCCGCGTCTGGTCGGCACTGCGCACCGGGGAGGCCGAACACGGCGCGCGGCACCTGCCGAACACGGGCGCGGTCACGCTGGAGGGCGCCCCGGGAGCGTCCTGGCGCGTGCTGTCCTGGGGCGAGGGGCCGATCGGCGCCGTGCCGATGTCCGGGCCGATGTCCCAGCCGA
>CAZIIX010000145.1:4790-6559 GCA_964539345.1 uncultured Actinomycetes bacterium
GCCGATGTCCGGGCCGATGTCCCAGCCGACGTCCGGGCCGATGTCCGAGTGAGCCGGCGCGGGGCCGATCAGTCCAGGTTCCAGGTGAACCAGGAGTCGATGGCCACCGTCATACTCACTCGCGTCTTGTCGCGCACCGGGTACGGCTTGCCGGTGTAGTGCGTCGCGACCCGGTCGATCACGGACAGGTCCGGATCGGTGCTCATGTCCACCACCCGGCCCTGCACGGACAGGTGCTGGTACCAGGAGTCTTGGCCCATGATGGTCAGGCCCACCCGCGGGTCGGCCTCGACATGGCGGATGCGCGCGCGACCGGCCTCGATGTTCAACAGGATCGTGTCGTCGTCCTGCAGCAGGAACCAGGTCGCCGCGGTGACCGGCTGGCCGTGCTTGCCCAGCGTGGCGACCACACAGGGTGAGGGGTGGCGGAGGAAGGCGCGTGCGGAATCTGTCAGTGGGGTCGTCGTCATGGCCCGATCGTGCCACGCGACGGGCCCGGCGGTGGCGCGTGGTGCGGCCGCGTCAGGCCCAGCCCAGCTCGTCGAGCCGTTCGTCATCGATGCCGAAATGGTGCGCCACCTCGTGGATGACGGTGGTCGCCACCTGGTCGCGGGCCGCCTCGACCGACGACGCATGGGCCAGGATCGGCTCCCGGTAGATGGTGATGGTGTCCGGCAGGTGGCCCGCGTAGTGCGTGGTGCGTTCGGTGAGCGCGACGCCGTGGTAGAGCCCGTACAGCCGCTGCGTCGGATGACGAGGTTCGACCAGCACCACCACATTGCTCATCGCGGCGAGGAACTGCTCGGGGATCAGATCCAGGGCGTCGGCCACCAGCTCCTCGAATTCCTCGTCCGACATCATGACCGCCATGGCACCATCATGCCTGGCGCCTTCGGTCCGCCGACCGGCCATCACCGGTGTCCGCCCTCGCGGGCGATACGCTCACAGGGTGATCGATCTGCGCCTGCTCCGCGACCAACCCGACCGCGTCCGTGCCTCGCAGCGTTCCCGCGGCGCCGACCCGGCCGCCGTGGACCGGTTGCTGGATGCCGATGCCGCCCGCCGCGCCGCCGTCTCCGCCGGTGACACGCTGCGCGCCGAGCAGAAGGAGCTGGGCCGCAGCGTCGGCAGGGCCTCGCCGGACGAGCGGCCCGGGCTGCTGGCACGGGCCAAGGATCTCGCCGCCCGGGTCAAGGCCGCCGAGCAGGACGAATCCGCGGCCAACGACGCCCTGCGGGCGGCGCACCTGGCGATCGCCAACGTCGTCGAGGACGGCGTTCCCGCCGGCGGCGAGGAGGACTTCGTCGTGCTGCGCCACGTGGGCGAGCCGCCGCCGCTGCCGGATCCGGTGCGCGACCACCTGGAGATCGGGGAGCTGCTCGGCGCGATCGACATGGAGCGCGGCTCGAAGGTGTCCGGCGCGCGGTTCTACTTCCTGCGGGGCGTCGGCGCTCAACTGCAGTGGGCGATGCTCAACCTGGCGGTGACGAAGGCGGCTGCGGCGGGCTTCGTCCCGATGATCCCGCCGGTGCTGGTGCGGCCGGAGTCGATGGAGGGCACCGGATTCCTCGGCGAGCACGCGGACGAGATCTACCACCTGGAGGAGGACGACCTGTATCTGGTCGGGACGTCCGAGGTGCCGCTCGCCGCCTACCACTCGAACGAGATCCTCGACCTGACCGCGGGCCCGCACCGCTACGTCGGCTGGTCCTCCTGCTTCCGCCGCGAGGCCGGCTCCTACGGCAAGGACACCCGCGGCATCATCCGCG
>CAZIIX010000146.1:0-6520 GCA_964539345.1 uncultured Actinomycetes bacterium
GCCGTAGCCTGGGAACCATGGTCTCGCCCGTCGCTGCGCTGCGAAGCCCGGCGTTGCGCGTCTCGACGCGGGCGCCGATCGGCTGGGCCGTCGGCGCGGTGCTGCGCTCGATCATCGGTGCGGGCATCCTGCTGCTGGTCACCGGCCCGTGGGACTGGTTCACCATGCCCGCCTGGGGCTGGGTCGTCTACGCCTTGGTCGCCGTCGGCTATTGCGCGGTGATGCCGGTCTGGCGCTACCGGATCCACCGGTGGGAGACCACCGAGGGAGCCGTCTACACGCAGTCCGGCTGGTGGACGGTGGAACGCCGCGTGGCGCCGCTCTCCCGGGTGCAGACCGTCGATGTCAGCCAGGGTCCGATCAGCCGGGTCCTCCGGATCGCCTCCGTGACCGTGACGACGGCGTCGGCGCGCGGCCCGGTGTCCATCAGCGGTCTGGATCGGCGGGTCGCCGACGATCTCGTCGCCGAGCTGACGCGCCGCACCGAGGGTCAGGTGGGGGATGCGACGTGAGCGACGTGGCCGGTGTGCTCGGCTCCGGTGACCGCGAGCAGGGGGTGCTGCGCCCCACCGAGCGCTGGCGGCGCCTGGATCCGCGGATGTTGTTGGTCCACCCCGTCACCGAGGTCGTCCGGTTCTTGCCGGCGTTGCTCGGCGTGTTCCTGATCGGACGGTCCTCGGATGACGGAGGCTGGTGGCGGCTGGCGGCGATCGGGGTGCCGATCGCGCTCGGCCTGCTGCGATACCTCACCACGAAGTACCGGGTGGTGGACGGCCAGCTGGAGCTGCGGCGCGGCCTCGTGCAACGACGGGTGCTCACGACCCGATTGGACCGCATCCGCACCGTCGAGGTGACCGCCTCACCGATCCATCGGCTGCTCCGGCTCGCCAAGGTCGAGATCGGCACGGGCAGCGCCGTCGGCTCCGTGCGGCTGCGGCTGGATTCCCTCCCGCTCGCCGAGGCCCGGGCGATGCGAACGGCGCTGCTGTCCCGGACCGTGCCCGGGCCTGCTGCGTCGTCCGGAGTCGCCGGAGTCGCCGGCGATGACAGCGCCGCCGCAGCCGGCGGAGCGCGTCCCGTCGGAGCCGGCCCCGCTGCGGCTGGCGCAAGCGACGGTGCCTCCTTCCCGGCCGGCGCCTCTGCCACGGGCGCGGCCGCGCAGCCCCCCGCCGCCGGTGCGGGCCGGTTCCCCGGCAGTGCCCCTCGCGCCGGCATCGATGACGCGGTCCTGCTTCGCTGGGATCCCCGGTGGATCCGCTACGCGCCGCTGACGAGTTCCGGACTGGTGATCGGCGCGGCAGTGCTCGGCGCGAGCACGCAGTTCATCGAGCCGTTGACCAGGAGGCTGGTCGGCGACAGCCACCTGGGCGCGGCCGCGGCATCGACCCCGCTGTGGGTGCTGATCGTCGCGGCGATCGTCGTCTTCGGTGTGGTGATCTCGGTGCTCGCCATCGCCGGATACATACTGGCGAACTGGGGTTTCGCGCTGTCGGAGAACCGCGCCGGGCGGCAGTTCCATGTCGCCCGCGGGCTGTTGACGTCCCGGGAGACCAGCATCGATACCGACCGGGTGCGGGGCGTGGAGTTCCACCAGCCGCTCGGGCTGCGGTGGGCCGGCGCCGCCCGGCTGGCCATCATCGTGACCGGAATGAGTCAGCGGGAGGCGGGAGTCGCGACGGTGGTGCCGCCGGCGCCGCGCGACGTCTCGGTGCGGGCGACCGCGGACCTGCTGGGTGATGCCGGCTCGGTGGCCACCCGGCTGACCGGTCACGGTCCGCGGGCGACGGTCCGCCGGTACACCCGTGCCCTCGCCGTCGCGGCGGCGATCGCGGCCGGGTGGGTCGTGCTGGTCATGACGCAGGGGTGGGATCCCTGGCTGCTTGTCGGCGCTGCACTCCCGGTGCTGGTCGCGCTGCCGCTGGCCGGCGACCGTGCGCGGCGGCTCGGGCACGGGCTGGTCGGCGACTACCTCGTCATGCAATCGCACTCCCTGCGCGGGCGACGTGCGGTCTTGCTGCGGGACGGCATCATCGGCTGGAACCTGCGGCAGAGCCTGTTCCAGCGCCGCGCCGGGCTGGTGACCATGACGGCTACGACGTCCGCCGGCAAACAGGGCTACCGGAGCTATGACGTGCCCGAACGTGTCGCCGTCGCGCTGGCCGATGAGGCCGTGCCGGGTCTGCTCACCCCGTTCCTGGTGGACCAGCCCGACTGACGGCGCGATCGGCCGTCGCGGCTATGTCGCCCGGTGGGTGCAGTAGCTGTAGGGCTTGCCCTCCAGGCTGTTGATCATGCAGAGCGTCGTCGTCCAGGTGCCATTGATCCGCACGTCCAGCACCCGGGCGTAGGCGCGGTAGGCGTCCCGGTTCGTCGGGAAGAACGCCAACTGGTCGCCGGTCGCCGCCCAGCCCCCGGTCCCGGACCAGGACGCGTAGACGTCCTGCCAGGAGCCGGGGCTGGTCTCGGTGGTGCCGCCGTAGGCCGATGCGTGGATGTAGCGCCCGTTCCTGCCGAACGTGTAGCTGTTGCCGACCGAGCTACTGGACGACCACCAGTTGCCGAGCACCTTGGTGGCCAGCGCGTCGTTCGGCTTGTCCGTGCCCATCGACAGCGAGAAGAACACCCGTGCCACCTCCGGCCCGACATCCCCGTCATACCCGACGCAGGCCGTGTCGTTGCCGTACGGGCTGTCCTCCTCGATGACGACCAGCGGCACGGCCCTGCTGCCGAAGCGCGCCAGGATGGACACGATGCTGTAGGCGTCCCCGTCGGAGTCGAGGTGCATGGTCAGGCCGACGTAGTCCCAGCCGCGGCCGGTGGCGCCGCGGAACGCGTCGGTGAGCGGGGTCGGCTGCCCGTCCTGGTTGGTCAGCGTCTCGCCGGGCAGCATGGTGCGCACCACGTCGAGCGATTGCTGGATCCTCCCGGACTCGCTGCCGGCCGCCTTGATCGGGGCGAGAACGTAGATGGCGCATTGGTATCCATGGGAGTCGCGCGGTGAGAGCATCGTGTATCCGACACCGGGGTTGGCCGTTCCCCTCCAGTTCTTCGCCCGCAGGAACGTCACGCCGCTGAACGTCTGCTTGATGCCGGTCGGCTCCCACTGGGCCGGCGCGGCCTGCTGCAGCACGCCGGGGGTCGTGAAGATGCGGCGGAGGAACGAGGCCATCGACTGGCGGGTGACCGATTGCGTGGTGCCGTAACGGGTTCCGTCGCCCACTCCGTAGGTGATGCCGTTGCCCGCCATCCAGGTGATCACGGCGCAGAACGTGTCGGCGGTCGACACGTCGGCAAACGGCTTCGTGGTGCACTTCTTCGCGGCCCGGCCGGGATTGGCGATGCGATACAGATAGGCGGCCATCGCGCCGCGCGTGACATTCGTTGCCGGGCGGTAGGTTCCGTCGCCGTAGCCGTAGGCGATACCGTTGGCCTTCGCCCAGCTGATGTAGCCGCAGAACGTGCTGCCCACCGGCACGTCGCGGAACGGCCTGGCCTTGCAGGCGGGCTGGGACGCGCCGGGATTGACCAGCCGGAACAGGAACGCGGCCATGGACCCGCGGTTGACGGTATTGCGCGGCAGGTACTTCCCGCCGACCGGCTTGGTGATGCCCTGACCGGACAGCCAGGCGATGTTCGCGCAGTGCGGGTTGCCGGCGGTCACGTCCGGGTACGGCCGGCAGGCAGAGGTGGCCGCCGGGAGTGGGGCCGTGGCCAGGGGTGCGCCGGCCTGGGACGCGGCAGCCTGGGAGGCGGGCGATGCCGAAGCTGCGGGCGCGGACACGATCGTGGCGAGCGCCGTGGCCAGCACCGTGGCCAGCACGCAGATGGCGGTGAGCGGTCGCGAACGGAGTCGCGGCGACACCGCGATGGACGGGGGCGTCACGGATGTCATGGTCCCTCCCGGGGGAAGCGATGGTGCGGTGCCGGCACCGGTGGGGCGCCGATGCGGTCGCGGCATCGGCGGAAGCGGTCGGCGTCACCGGTGGACGGCACCGGGGACTCGTGCGAGAACGGTATGACGCCGGTTCGCGCCTACGCGCCGATCGCCGCGGATGTGGCGCGAATACCGGATACGCGCGCTGTGCCGGTCCGGGGCTCCGACGACCATTTATGCTCAGACGACCACGGGGGAGGAGGGCACGGGCGTGCTGCTCGGAAGGGACACGGAGCTGGCGCTGCTGCGCTCTGCCGCCACCGCACAGCGACCGACGGTGGTGGTCGGCGAGGCGGGTGTCGGCAAGACCACCCTGCTGCGGGCGGCGCTGTCCGACTGGCCGGGGCCGGTGCGCGAGGGAGGCGCGCTCGCCACACTGTCCTGGTCGGCGTATTTGCCGCTGCGGCGCGCGTTCCCGCCGGCGGCCGGGGAGTTCCTGGGCGACCCGGAGTTCGTGGCGACCAGGCTGCTGGACCGGATCGGGTCCGGCGCTCTGCTCCTCGACGATCTGCAGTGGGCCGATTCCGGAACGCTGCGCGTGATCGAGCTGCTGGCCGGGCGGGTACCGCTGCTGACGGCGGTCCGGCGCAGCGATCCGGCCGCCGGCGACCGCGTGGAGCGGCTGGCCGCGTCCGGATTCGGCGTGGTCGACCTGTCCCCGCTGGCGGTGGACACCGCCGAGGACCTGGCCCGGCGGCTGCGGGCGGATCTGGATGCGGAGCAGGTGGCCGACATCGTGCGCCGATCCGGCGGGAACCCGTTGTTCATCGAAGAACTCGTCGCCACAGGCGCCCCGTCGGCGAGCCTGCGGATGACGGTTCTCGCCCGAGTGCGGCGGCTCGGCACGCAGGCCGTGGCAGGGATGGAGCTCCTGTCCATCGCCGGGCAGCCACTGCCGTATGACGAGGTTCCAGGGATCGACGCGCTCTCCGACGCCGGGCTCGTCGTGCTGCGGGACGCCATGGCCACCGCTCGCCACTCGCTGCTCACCGAGATCATCGGCGCGGAGGTCGACCCCGAGCGGCGCCGCGCGCACCATGCGCGGCTGGCCACCGTGCTCACCGACCCCGCCGATACCGCCCGACATCACCAGGCGTCCGGTGACCTGGCCGCCGGGTACGCCGCGGCGATGGTGGCCGTGGAGACGGCGGCGACCCCCGGTGAGCGGTCCGCCCATCTGGTCACTGCCGCCCGGTGCGCCTCGACGACCGGCACACCGCAGCTCCTGCTACGGGCCGGACAGGCATCCCTGGACGTGGGCGACTTCGATGCCGCACTGGAGATCGTGGACCAGATCGGCGGATCGGCGGCGCACCGGGCGGCGGCCGACCTGCTGCGCGGCCGTGTGCACACCGAGACCGGCGACCACCCGACGGCGATCGCCGTTCTCGACCGCGGCCTGGCGACCTGCCCGTCCGACGCGGTTGCCACGGAGATCGCGCTGCGGATCGAGCGTGCCCGCGTCGAGACGTTCGTCGGCGACGCGACGGCCGCGGCCGAGTGGGCGGGGACGGCCCTGGCCATGGCGGAGCGGCATCGTGTCCTCCGCGGACGCGCCCATCTGGTGCTGGGCACGGCACTGTACGTGCAGTCCGCCCCGGGGTGGCGGGACCACCTCGAGCAGGCCGTGCGGTGGTGCCGGACCGAGGCCGACCTGTTGACCGGCATCATCGGCGCGAACAATCTCATCACCGCGCACGAGGGGGCGGGTGATCCGGCGGCCGCGGCGCGGCTGGCCGACGACACGATCGCGCAGATGGAGGAGCAGCGCCTCGGGCGCTGGCGGTGGCACTTCATCGCCGCGCGGCTCAACCTCGCCATGCACGCCGGTGACTACGGGCTGGTGGTGCGCCGCGCGCGGCGGCTGCTCGCCGAACCGGTGATGTCCCGCACGCGCGAGATCGTCGCGTCCTCCCTCGGATTCGCCCTGGTCGACACCGGTGACCTCGACGGGGCGCGCGACCTCGCGGCCGAGATCGACCCGATCGTCACCCAGACCGCCTCGAACTGGGTCCACCTGGAGGTCATGGCGGCGATCAACGACGGCGACCCGGCCAGCGCGCTGGCGAAGCTGGATCCGTTCCTGGCGACGACGCCGCATCCGCACCGCATCGTCTTCGCCGCACCCGATTTCGCCCGCGCCGCCTGGGAGCTGGGCCGGCCCGCGCCCGACCTGCCGATCCCCCAGGCGGAGGAGCTCCTGCCGATGCTCCGCGGGGTGCCGGACGAGCTGGCGGGGTTCGCCGCGCTGCACACCGATCCGCGCGCCGCGGCCGAGCACTTCGACCGCGCTGCGGACCGCTGGGCGCCGTATCACCTGCGCGGGCGGGTGCGCGCGGCATGGGCGCGCGGGGAGGCACTGCGGCTGGGCGGGGACACGGTAGGGGCGATCGAGGTGCTGCGCGCCGTCCGGCGGATCGCCGTCGAGCACCAGATGCATCCGGCGGCCTCCCGGATCGACCGATCGCTGCGCGCCTGCGGCGTGCGCACCGGGCTGCGCGATCGCACCGGGCTGCGCGATCGCACTGCAGGCGCCGACGCCGCACCGGCCCGCGCTGACGTCGCGCCGGGTGTGGCGCCCTCGTC
>CAZIIX010000147.1:0-6449 GCA_964539345.1 uncultured Actinomycetes bacterium
GATCGTCCGACGGCCGTCGGTCCCCGCCCGGGGCCGGCGGCCGTTTCCGCACCGGTGTCGCACCGCGACCGCACATTAACCCGAAAGTGCGCACAACGGGACATCGTCCGCGCTTTGGAGACACGGTTCGCGGTCAGCGGTGACAGTGTGTGTCGATTCAACCGCACCCTCCGAAAATTGGTACTACTTTCGGGGTAGCGAGGCGGCGAAGTCGCCGTACACTGGATGCAGTGCAGTTACCTCCTCCGTCTGGAGGTCGATGATGGACGACATTGGTTCCCCCGTCCGTACCAGGCGCGCGGCACCCGGCGCGGTGCGCAGCAGGACGACCGCCGTCATGGTTCGGTCGCGCACCGCTGGGACGACGATGACGACCGGTGTGGCGTGACCGCCCACGACGGCGTCCGCTCGGTCCTGCTGATCGACTGCCACGCGGTGATCCTGGACGGCCTCGCGGCCGCGCTGAACCAGCGCACCTACTGGGTGGCGACGGCAGCGACCTCGTGGGACGAGGCGCTCGCAGGGCTCGGCGAGACGGCACCGGACTTCTGCATCGTCGAGCCCGCCCTGCCCGGCGGCGGAGCGGAGGGGATCGCGCAGCTGGTCCAGCAGTGCCCCGACTCCCTCGTCGTGGTGCTGACCGGCAATGAGAGCCCCGGCCTGCTCAACCAGGCGCTGGCCGCCGGGGCCACCGGATACATCCACAAGACGCGCAGCATCGCCGTCGTGCTCGGCGTGCTGGAGCGAGTGTGGGACGGCGAGATCGTCATCGAGGCCTCGTTCCTCCGCCAGCGGGACGAGCCGGATCCGCCGCGGCTGGAGGTCGAGCGGCTGGTGCATTACCTCACACCGCGGGAGTGGGAGTGCCTCGGGTACGTCGCGGCCGGATACGCCACCGAGGGGATCGCCGCACATCTGGGAGTGTCGCGAACGACCGTGCGATCGCATGTCCAGTCGGTGCTGGTCAAACTCGGGGTGCACTCCCGACTGGAAGCGGCCGCGTTGGTCTCCCGCTACGGATTGGCCGAGCACCATGCGGCACCGCAGGCCGTCCATCCGGTCGCCCGCTCGGTCGCCCGTGCGGTGCCGCACCCCGGGCAACGGGACGGTCTCGGCCATCGGGACAGCGTCACCCGTCACGACGGGCCCACGCGCCATGACGTGCCCACGCGCCATGACGGGCTCGCGATCCATGACGGGGCGGTCCATCGCGACGGGGCCACGCATCGAGACGGCGCTGTCCACCGCGAAGGGGTCGCGCACCACGAAGGCGGCTCACGCCTCATCCGCTGACCGAGCCGGCACCGCGCACGGTCAGAACGGCCGGTCGTACCGCCGGACGTAGTCGATCTGCGCACGCAGGCGGGCCGGCGTCGAGGTATCGGCCCGGTCCTGCCGGTCGAACCAGGTGGCATCCATGGACATGTCCATCCGGATGGACATCTGACAGCCGGTGAAGAACTCGGCCGCATCCCCGTCGACGACGCGGACCAACGCCCGGTCGCGATAGAACGCCACCCGTTCCGGTGTCCAGTGCAGTCCGTAGGTGTGCCAGGCGGTGGTGTCCGCGTCGCTGGAGATCACTTGCATCGCACGCATCGCGCCGTCAGCATCGGCCACATGCACGCCGGCCGTCCAGGGTCGTCCGCGCCGCTGGCCGAAGACCTCGATGACGTCGATCTCGGCGGCCTCCTGGCGTGCGGGGTTCTGCCCGTGCGCTGCGTAGAACCACAGCGCGGGGAACATCCCCCGGCCGGGGTCGGGGAAGCGCGCCCGGAACTCGTAGTAGCCGTAGCCGAACGTCATATCGGGCCGGTCCGTGTTGCTGATCAGGATGCCGCCCAGCCAGGGACAATGCCCCGCATCGGCGAGTGCGTCCGCCGGGGTCCGGGTCGCCGTGATGGTCAGTACCGATCCCGCGACGGAGAACGGGTTGTAGCGGTGGCCGCCCAGCGTCTGCTCGGGGGTGGCCATCCAGCACGAGTGCCCGCCCGCGCCGAAATCGGCGTACCCCACATCGGTGGGCTGCCAGACATCGCTGGCGCGCCAACGACCCTGGGCGTTGCCGCGGCCGACCAGGTCCAGCGGCCCGTCGAACTCCTCGGACCACAACAGGATCGGCGGCGGCGGATCCGGCTGGCTGAGCAGCCCGGCGACGTAGCCGCCACCGCCGAACGCCGCGGCCCCGCCGACCATCAGCGCCCCGCGCAGGAACCTGCGCCGGTCGACGTTCATCGCTCCGCCGCGGTCGTCGGCGGGTGAAGGCCGGTGCCGCGCCCTCGCTGAGCACGTGCTTGCATGCGATCCTCTGGAATGACGCGCCATCGGGCCGGTCGGACTCAGTTGGACACGGAATCGAACCGCTGCCAAATGGTCCACGTGGCCCCACGGGTGAGGATAGTCCCCGTGCGGTGGAACCCGAGGGCGGGCATCTCCGGTGTCAACGTCCGACTGACCTCCGACGATCCGTCGAAGAAGGCGAGCTGGAAGTAGTTGGCCTTCAATGCGGCCCGGTAGGCGGCCACCCCGGTCAATCCGTGGTAGCCGAGGCTGCCGGCGTAGGTCCCGGTCCACTGCCACGGCTGGGTCTGCCGACGCAGCGCGTACTCCACCGGCTCGGGAATGTCGCCGACCATCCGGATGGTGGGGTCGGCGGCGATGGACGGCTCGATCGTCTGGACGAGGCCGGTGGTGTTCGGCCATGCCAGGAACAGACCGCGTGACTGGTCGAGCCCCACCATCAGCGCAATCCACACCAGTGCCGCCGCCATCAGTGTTCCCAGCTTGACCTGGCGCAGGCGACAGAGCGCCACGCCGGCCAGCGGTGCCCCGAAGATCAGGCCGAGGGTGACGTGCTTGTGCAGCGATGTCAGGTCGCCCGCATGGATCTGCATCGCCATGGCGGTCAGCGTCCCGGCGCCGAGCAGCGCCGCGAGGACCGGCCGGTGCCGGGCGAGCAGCACCCCGCCCGCGAGCATGATCACCAGCGTCACCCCGGACCACGATGCGACATCGCGGATGAGCGTCCACGGCGCGGTGTAGGCGTCCATGTGCCGCTCGAGCGTCGTCATGCGCAGGCCCGCCAGATCGCTGCGCGCCCAGGTCAGCGCGCTGATCCCGAGCGCGGCGAGCGTCACGCCTCCCGCGACCGCCGCGCGCGCGACGGCCCGCACCCGGAAGCGCGGCAGCCGGATGCCGACCAGAGTGAGCAGCAGCGCGAACGGCAGGTCGATCGCGGAAGCGTACTTCAGCGCCACCGCGAGCGCCGCCAGCAGCCCGATGGGCAGGCTCCACCAGACCGACCGGTGCCCCGTGGCCGACCAGGCGCTCAGCGCAGCAGCGCCCGCGATGCAGGCGAAGGACGGCGCGTCGAACGTCGCCAGGTTCCCGATGAAGATCACCGGGGCGGACAGGCTGAACGCGACCGCGGCGAAAAGGCCAACGGCAGCGCCATAGCGCGGGGCGAACAGTGCCTTGCTCAGGGCGAAGACCGCGACCGTGGCCACGAGCATGCACAGCAGGGAGAACAGCCGGGCGAGTTCGACGCCGCCCACGTCGTCCAAGTAACTGGCGAACACCGGGTAGAGCTGCGGGGCGCCGGAGAAGAACGCCTCCGGATGGGTGTAGACCGCCTCTCCCCCGTCCCATGCCGAACGGATCCAGTGACCGTAGTAGAGGTAGAGCGCCTCGTCCTGGAACGGGCTGTTGCTCAGCCGCAGCGACAGCCCGGCCTGGACGGCGAGAACCCCCGCGAGCAGGATCTTGTCGATCGCGATCGTCATCGCCCGGTCCCGGAGGGCGGCCGGGAACATCGATGCCAGCGTCATACGCCAGACCGGCGGCGCGACGGTCGTCGAACTCATCTCACCCTCCCGCGTGCGGCAGCGGGGCGGGTGCCGGAACGGATTCGATCACCGGCGCAGCCTCGTCGGCAGTGCCGGACGCAGCGGATGCCGCGCGGGCCGCCCGGTGTGCGGCGCGCGCATCGATGTACAGCGTCGACAGGCACAACCAGATCACCGGGACGAAGATGTACGCGTACATCGCGAGGAACAGCAGCAGCGCCCACCATTGCCGCAGGCTCGCACCGGTCGCCAGCCGGTAGCAGGTGATAGCGAAGATGGCGGTGAACGTGGCGGCGAGGTAGAAGCCCATGATCCGCTTGACCTTGACCGCCAGCGGGGTCGCGCGGTTGACACCGCCATTGCTCGGTACCCAGGCGGCCTGGGTGCCGGCGAACATGTCGTAGATCGCCACGGCGTGGGTGAAGCCGTAGACGATCTGCACCCGGATGACGTCCAGCCGCCATCGGTGTCGCATCAGCATCGGGTAGATGGCCAGCCACAGCACCGGCAGCCCGACGAGCGGAAGCATGTTGTCCGGGCGCACGACGTCGGGATAGAGCCAGACCATGAGCAGGACCGGGATCGGTGCGAAGAAGCCGTTCATGGCGGTGGTGATGTAGTAGAAGAACCCCGACCAGAAGCTCGCTCGTTGGCGCGCATTGATCGCGGGATGCAGGTGGAAGTCCTTGTCCCGCAGCAGTTCCATGCTCCCCTCGCACCAGCGGTACTGCTGGCTGATGTACGGGTCGATGCGATCGGGGCACAGACCCTGGCTCACCACGATCGGCACGTAGGCCGTCCGGTAGCCGTACTTGATCATCTCGAATCCGGTGAACAGGTCCTCGCTGTGTCCGATCAGCGGAAAGCCGCCCATCGCGTCGAGGGCCGAGCGGCGGTAGATCGCCGAGGTGCCGCAGCATATCGTCGCCTCCACCGCGTCACGGCTCGGCTGGACGAATCGATAGAACATCTCCTGCGTCGCGGCCGCGGTCCGCTCCAGCCACCCGAGACCCTTGGTGCTCGGATAGAACTGCGGGGTCTGGATGATGCCGATGCGCGCCTCGTCCATGTAGGGGATCGTCTCGGTGAGGATCTCGGGGCGGGGCACGAAGTCGGCGTCGAGGATCAGGATGTGGTCGCCATCCGTCCGCTCGAACGCGTACTGCAGGTTCCCCGCCTTCTTGAACGCCGACCCCGGGCGCGCCACATACTGGAATCCGTACTTGGCGGCGAGCTCGGCCACCTCCGGACGCCCGGCATCGTCGAGGATGTAGACGCGCACCCTGCCGGGATAGCTGATTCGGGCGGTGTACACATAGGTGTTCTCCAATGTGACGAGGTCCTCTCCGCAGGTGGGGATCATCACATCGACCGAGGGGTACGAGGCCGGGGTCCACAGCTCCACCACGGCCTGGTGATCGGGATAGCTCACCCGGCGCCGGTAGGTCGACGTGCGCAACCCCAAGAGGGTCTCGCCGGCATAGAGCACCAGCGGACACAGGAAGATCAGCGTCCAGTACTGCATTCGGGCGAACCCGTACAGACTGATCACCACCCCGATGAACGCAGCGAAATGCGCCCAGAAGAACCAGCGATGCTGCGGTCCGCGCAAATAGGCGTATTTCTCGGTGTCATTCGGCGGAACGGTGAATTGCATCTCGTGGCTCCCCGTCGGTGTTATCGCAATGGCGCATTCGGGATCGCGGAAACTGCCATGGTGTGCTCTTCCCCTACACACACCGACCGAATTATGTGTCGACGGCGGCGGGTCCAACATCGTCTCGGTGTAGTAGTGCGAATGTCGGATGGATATCCGGCCCACGTCGCAGTCCGTCATGGGTACGAATCGATCCCGGATGCTCTGATGCGACCGGTGGAGGCGCACCCTCCTGTCCATGCACGACACGTCCTGTGCGACCTGCTCGAATAGGGCGCCACGCGGCGAGGCGAGGGACCGTGCCGACGGCAGACCGGTGGTCGGCGGCGACCTGCGATCGCGGGAGGAAGGGCCGGTACCGATGGCCGCCGGAAATGCTGCGGAATTTCGCGTTTTTCCGTCCGTCGACGTACGAACGTGTGGAATTGGTGTCAATCGCATGAGTGCGCTGCCGGGGCCCAAAATAGCGGGTCCGCTGCGATGAGGAGGCAAATATCATCCATCGATCCGATCCGCATCGACGATTCCGGCAATAGCGTCTGCACTCGAATGGCAAGGAGGATTAATGCTCGCGAACAACCGTGACGCGCTACCGGTCACCGATCACGCCGTGCTGTCCGGCGACCGCGCGGGCGATCCGTGCCGCACTACTCCGGGCCCGTGCGACACTCGCCTCGATGCCAGGGTGATCGTCGCTGTCAGTGACGTCGGTTATTCGCTGGCCGCCCTGCGCCGGCTGCATCGATCGCTCCGCGGGCGCGACGTGGAGATCGTGGTCCGGCACTGCGACGCGGTCGCCGACGCCGTCGAGCGGTCCACCGCCGAGCGGGTCGTGGTCTTCCGCGCAGACCGCGGCTACCGCCCCGAACTCGTGGCGCGCTTGCTCGATGCGGCCGGGGACAGCGACATCGTCAGTGCCTCGCGGTTCTGCTCATCGACGCCCCTGC
>CAZIIX010000148.1:0-1582 GCA_964539345.1 uncultured Actinomycetes bacterium
GGCACGGTGCGCGTCCTGCGCCCCCCGCAAAAGTAAAATATCGGACCCGCCACTGAAATTCGGCCGGTCAGGGCCGATAATCACGGTATGAGTGCGGAGGCTACCGCTTCGCAACCGCCCGGTGAGCCGACGTGGGGATACGAGTCGGCCCTGGACGGTAACCCTCGGCTGGCCGCGGCCGCGAGCGAACTGGGCGTCGTCGACGCGTTGTTGTTCCGCCGTGTCAGCCCCACGACCTGGGCCCACCTCGGCGGACTCGGGCGCGGTCGCGGCTGGGCCGGCATCATCGACGTCGACGAGGGCGACGACCCACTCACCGCCCGGATCCCACGCCAGGTCGGCGGTGTGCACCGGATCAATGCCGCCGAGCCGACTCGCATCCTGGGGCCGTACTACGCCAGGGACACCGTCATCGTGCGCACCCGCGCCGACGTCGCGGTCGTGGTGGGCAATCCGGACCGGCCGCTCAGCGATGCCCCCGACGAGGAGTTCCGCGAACTCGCCACGATGTTGGACGGCGCCATCGACGACGTCCTGCCGTCCAAACGTCTCGCCGACGAACTCGAGGTGCTGCACACGGTGCGAGCGCTGATGGACGCCCCGGTCGACTGCGGCACCGCCGACACGCTCCGGCATGTCGTCGCGGTCGTCACGGATGCGCTCAACTGCGAGATCGGCGTGCTGCGGGACACCGCGGACCGGCTGACGGTGGTGCGCCGCGATGCCGAGACCCCCGTCGATGACCGGTGGCGCGCGGTTTTGGACCAGGCCGCAGCGGCCATGACGGAGGATCAGCTGCTGGCGCAGGACGTCTCCGAGATCCAGCGGGTGGCGCCTGCGGTGCTGGAACTGGCCCCGCACGTGCGGGCTCTCCTCGCGGTGCCGGTACCGGACCCGGTCGGCGGGCTGCTGCTGGTGTGCCACACCGACCGGAGCCCGCGCGGATTCAACAAGCAGTGCCAACGGCTGTGTCGGCACGTCATCGAGACCGGCACCATCCTCACCCGCACGGCGCTGCTGCGTGACGAGCTGCGTGCGGCCGCCGAACACGCGGCGGAGATGGCGCGCACGGATCCGCTGACCGGGCTGGGCAACCGGCTGGCCTGGGACGAGGCGCTGGCGCAGGCGCAGGAACGGGTCGCGGACGGCGCGGTGTACAGCGTGCTCACCGTCGACGTCGACGGGCTCAAGCAGATCAACGACGCCTACGGGCACAGTGCGGGCGACGATCTGCTGCGGCACTGCGCGGACATCCTGCGCCGGCACTGTTCCCCGGCGGACCTGGCAGTGCGGATGGGCGGCGACGAGTTCGCGATCCTGGTGCCGCGGGAGATGGACGTCGACGACCCGCTCTACCAGGCCTTCGTCACCGAGCTCGCCCGGGAGGCCAGTACCCCGGACGCGGTCGCGGCCAGCGTCGGCGTCAGCAGTGCGCGACCGGGCGGCAACGTGTTCGACGCGGTGCGCGACGCGGACATCGAGATGTACAAGCAGAAGCGGCGGCGGCGGCAGCAACGCGCGTCGACCACCGTCGCGCTGCAACGGTGACGGGTGCGGGGCGAGCCGGGTCCGCGGACGGCAC
>CAZIIX010000148.1:1682-6443 GCA_964539345.1 uncultured Actinomycetes bacterium
GGCCTCTACCGGCTGGTCCCGCACACCGGCCGCACCCACCAGTTGCGGGTGCAGCTCGCCGGTGCGGGCATCCCCATCGTCAACGACCCGCTCTACCCCACCGTGCGCGACGTCCGTGCCGACGACTTCTCCGCCCCGCTGCAGCTGCTGGCCCGCGAGATCTCGTTCACCGACCCGCTGTCCGGACACCGGCGACGCTTCGTGTCCCGGCGCCGCCTGGACCGGGTATGACGAGGTCCCCGGCGCTCGCACCCACCGGCCGGTTAGGCTAGCCTTACCAGTTCGGGACCGACACGTCGCCGTCGGTCACCGGTGATGTCGTCGACGCAGCGGAAGGGGCTCGCCGTGCCGTCATGGTTGGAGGGGCGCCCGTTCCTGGTGACCTTCGCCATCCTGTTCGGCATCGTGTTGCTGCGCGCGCAGGCCACCTATTGGGCGGGGCGCGGGGCTGCGACCGGCGCCATGCACACCCCGGTCGGTCGGCGCGTGTCGGGGCCGCGGGTGACCCGGGCGATCAACGCGCTCAACCGCTGGGGGCTGCCGGTGGTGACGGTGTCCTTCCTCACCATCGGTTTCCAGACCGTGGTCAACGCGGCCGCCGGCCTGACCCGCATGCGCTGGGGCCGCTACACCGCCGCGATGGTGCCCGGCTGCCTGGCCTGGGCGCTGGTCTACGCCACCGTCGGCTTCGCCGCGCTGACCGGGTGGATGCGGCTGGAGGGCGCGGCGCAGTGGGTGGCGCTCGGGCTGCTCGTCGCGGTGATCGCGGCCGGCGGCGCCATCTGCGTGCACGTCCGGCGGCGCCGACGGGCGCGCCTCGCGGCCACCGAACGGGCAGTGGCGGAGCCGTCCCCGTCCGCAGCAGTGCCCGCCACGCTCAGCTGACGAACGCCTCCCCCGCACCTCCGGCGCGCGGCACCGCACCGGCCCCTCGGCTCATCGCGCGCTGACCAGTCTCCGATCGATGATCGAGGGCAGCTCCCCACTGTGCACCAGCCCCAGCTGCTGGGTGGCGCGCGTCATGGCCACGTACAGGTCACCGAGCCCGCGCTCGCCCCGCGCGGCGATGTCGCCGGGCTCGACGACGATGACGCGGTCGAACTCGAGCCCCTTCGCCTGGCGCACCTCCAGCACGACCACGCGCAGCCCGGGTCCGGCCTCGGAGGACGCGTCGGGCACGCGTCGCCGCACCGCAGCCAGCAGGTGCTGCCCCACCGCCTCGTCACCGGAGTGCAGCACCGCGAGTTGCCCGGCGGTCATCTCGGCGGCGGACGCGGCCGCGGCGGCGGCCACCGCCTCGGCCACATCGCCGCGGTGCGGCACCCCGATCGTCCACGGCAGGACGCCGGTCTCGCGCACCGACGACGGCGGGCGGAGCTGCGGATCGATCGCCGCGAGCACCGGCGCCGCCAGCGCCATGATCTCCCCGGGGGTGCGGTAGTTCACGGTCAGCTCGGCCAGCTGCCACCGGTCTCGCGCATGCGGGTTGAGCGCCTTCGCCCAGCTCGCACTTCCTGCGGCGTCGGAGGTCTGGGCCACGTCACCGACCACCGTCATGGATTTCAGCGGGCACCGGCGGAAGATCGAGCGCCACGCCATCGGCGACAGCTCCTGCGCCTCGTCGACCACCACGTGCCCGTAGGTCCATTCCCGGTCGGCCGAGGCGCGATCCGCGGTAGTGCCCTCCGGGCCGGAGGTGTCGTGCAGCCGGGCGATGTCCTCCGGGGTGAGCATGCTCAGCGTGAATCCGATCCCCGAGTCGCTGAAACCGGCCTCCTCGGAGCCCAAGGCCTGCAAGGTGTCTCGGGCATAGGACAGTTCCTCGGCGAGCGTGGCCTGCCGCGCCCGGTCCTGCGCGCTGATCTCCCCGAGGCGTTCGGCGGCCTCGTCGATCAGCGGGATGTCGGAGACGGTGAGCGGGCTGCCGGCCGGGCGCAGCAGGGTCTTGCGCTGCACCTCGGTCAGCGTCGGCGTGGCGAACGCCAGCCGGCGCGGGTCGGCGAACAGGTCGTCGATCAGCCGGCGCGGGGTGATCAGCGGCCAGATGTCCGCCAGTGCGGCCTGCACCGTGGTGTCGGCGGCCAGCTCGCGCTGGATCTCGTCGAGATCCGGTGCGGCGGCGTCGGGGTCGAGGGTGCGCACGCCGGGACGGTCGGCCACCTGGTTGGCCAGGTCGGCCAGCACCGTCGACACGAACAGGGCCCGGGCCCGGTTGTGCGGCCGCCGGGAGGCCCAGGCACGGCGCTGCGCCCGGCGGAGCAACGCCGGTGTCAGCTGCACGGTCCCCCGGTCGTAGCCGACCACCCGCGTGCGGCGCGGGATCCGCTGCCGATCCAGGATCGCGTGGTCGATCACCTGCGTCATCGCCAGCTGGCCCTTGAGTGTCGCCGCGGCCTCCTCGTCGTGGGCGGTGGCCTCGATACCGGGAAGGAGGGTTCCCATGGTGGCCAGCACGACGGAGGTCTCGCCGAGCGAAGGGAGCACCTGCCCGATGTAGGACAGGAACGTCTTGCTCGGGCCGATCACCAGCACGCCGTGCGAGCCGAGCCGTTCGCGGTAGGTGTAGAGCAGGTAGGCGGCGCGATGCAGCGCCACCACGGTCTTGCCGGTGCCCGGGCCGCCCTGGACGACCAGCACGCCGGTCCGGTCGGCTCGGATGATGGCGTCCTGCTCGGCCTGGATCGTCTCGATGATGTCGCCCATCCGGCCGGTGCGCGGTGCGTTGAGGGCCTCCAGCAGGGCGGTGTCGCCGCCCACGCCGAGGTCGGCGTCGGACTCGTCGACCAGCCCCTCGAGCCCGTCGATCCCGGCGGCGGACTGCAGGAACTCGTCGGACACGGACGTCACGCGACGGCGTTGGGTTCGGATGTGCCGGCGCCGCACCACGTTCTGCGGGTCCAGCGCGGTGGCGGTGTAGAACGGGGCGGCGAGCGGGGCGCGCCAGTCCATCAGCACCTGGTGACGCTCCGGGCTGTCGTCGCTCAGGCCCATCCGGCCGATGTGGATGCTCTCGCCGTCCGCGGTGTCCAGCCGGCCGAAGCACAGCTTGTCCTCGGCAGCGGCCAACAGGGCGAGCTCCTGCGCGTACCGGTATTGCAGCGCGTCCCGGGTGAACAAACCCGAAGGGGTGCCGTCGTTCTCGTACATGGCGGCATCCTTGAGACCCTGGGTCCTGTTCCGCAGGGCATCGAGTAGGCGGTAGAGCAGATCCATGTGCTCCTGCTCCGCGCGGACCGCACGACCAACACCAGTCAATTCGCATTGCCTCCCATGCTCAAACGGACACGTTCCCGTTCCAGCTAACGAGCAATCCAATCTACTCCATGTGTCGACCGTGGTGCCGGGACGCGAACGGCCGGCTACTCGCGGGCTGGCCCGGCGGGCGCCGTGCGACCGGACACCAGTGCCGCGGCCTGCCGCGCGATCGCCAGCTCCTCATTGGTGGGTATGACGGCGATCGTCACCGGCGCCCCGTCCGGGGAGATGATCCGCGGCCCGTGCTGCGGCGCGGTGTTCCGCTCGTCGTCGACGACGATGCCCAGCCCCTGCAGCCCCGCCAGGGACCGCGCCCGGACGTCCGCGTCGTTCTCGCCGACGCCCGCGGTGAACGTGATCGCGTCGGCACCCCCGAGCACCGCCAGATAGGCGCCCACGTACTTGCGGATGCGGTAGCAGTACACCTCGAGCGCCAGCCCGGCGGCGCGGTCACCGGCGTCGGCCAACCGGTGCACGTCGCGCAGGTCGAGCGCACCGCACATGCCGACCATGCCGGACCGGCGGTTGAGCAGCGCATCGATGTCGTCGACGCCCATGCCGGCCGTCCGTTGCAGATGGATCAGCACCCCCGGGTCGAGATCGCCGCCGCGCGTCCCCATGACGAGCCCTTCCATCGGTGTCATGCCCATCGAGGTGTCGACCGCCCGCCCGCCGGAGATGGCGGAGGCCGATGCGCCGTTGCCCAGGTGCAGCACGATCTGGTTCAGCGATCGGGCCGGGCGTCCCAGCAGCCGCGCGAGCTCCCCGGACACGTACTGGTGGCTGATGCCGTGGAAGCCGTAGCGCCGGATGCGGTGGCGGCGCGCAATGGTCCGGTCGATCGCATAGCCGCGCGCCGGCGCCGGCAGCGTGGCGAAGAACGCGGTGTCGAACACCGCCACGTGCGGAAGATCCCGGAACATGGCCATGGCGCTGCCGATCATCCCGGCGTTGGCCGGATTGTGCAGCGGGGCGAGGGGGATGAGATCGCGGATCGCTCGCAGCACCTGCGCGTCCACGACGGTCGGCCGGCGAAACCTGCTGCCGCCGTGCACGACCCGGTGGCCGACGGCCATGAGGTCGAGCCGATCCAGGGCGAGGCCGGCCTCGGCGAACAGCTCGCTGGTGACGCCCACCGCGGTGTCGTAGTCGGCCACCCGCCCCCGCCGGTCGACCCGCCGACCGTCGCGCTCCAGGGTGGCCAGGCCGTGCGGCTGGCCGATGCGTTCGACGATGCCGTGCGCGGCCACCGCGCCGGAGACCGGCTCGAGGAGCTGGAACTTCAGCGATGACGAGCCGGCGTTGAACACCAGCACCCGGCCGGTCATCGTTGCGCCTGGATCGCGGTGATCGCCACCGTGTTGACGATGTCGTCGACGGTCGCGCCGCGGGAGAGGTCGTTGACCGGCTTGGCCAGGCCCTGCAGCACCGGTCCGATCGCGACCGCGCCGGCGCTGCGCTGCACCGCCTTGTAGGTGTTGTTGCCGGTGTTGAGGTCGGGGAAGA
>CAZIIX010000149.1:0-2596 GCA_964539345.1 uncultured Actinomycetes bacterium
TCCGTGGCGATCGCACCCGCCGAGCTCGAAGAGGTGTTCAGCGCCGGCATCGGCTTCGACGGATCCGCCATCGAGGGCTTCGCCCGGGTGCACGAGTCCGACATGATCGCCAAGCCGGACGCGTCCACGTTCCAGGTGCTGCCCTGGGAGGGCGAGGACGGCCGGGCGCACTCGGCGCGGATGTTCTGCGACATCGCCATGCCCGACGGCAGCCCGTCCTGGGCCGATCCGCGGCACGTGCTTCGTCGGGTGCTGGACGAGGCGGGATCGATGGGGTTCACCTGCTACGTCCACCCGGAGGTCGAGTTCTTCCTGCTCAAGGACATGCCCGCGGACGGCAGCCCACCGGAGCCGGCCGATCGGGGCGGCTTTTTCGATCAGACCTCGCACAGTGTGGCACCGCACTTCCGCCGCACCGTCATCGAGGCGCTCGAATCGATGGGCATCTCGGTGGAGTTCTCCCACCACGAGGGCGCACCCGGGCAGCAGGAGATCGACCTGCGCTACACGGACGCGCTGACCATGGCGGACAACATCATGAGCCTGCGGTACGTGGTCAAGGAGGTGGCCATCAACCAGGGCGTGCACGCGTCATTCATGCCCAAACCGTTCCGGGACCAGCCGGGATCGGCACTGCACACGCACTTCTCGCTGTTCGAGGGGGAGAAGAACGCGTTCCACGATCCGGGCCAGGTGTACCAGATGTCGGCCACCGGGCAGGCGTTCGTGGCGGGCGTGCTGCGGCACTCGCCGGAGATCACCGCAGTGTGCTGCCAGTACGTCAACTCGTTCAAGCGCCTGGTCATCGGCGAGGAGGCGCCGACCACGGTCACCTGGGGCCAGTCCAACCGGTCCGCGCTGATCCGGGTGCCGAACTATTCGCCGATGCGCTCGGCCAGCCAGCGGCTGGAGTTCCGACTGCCCGACTCGGCCTGCAACCCGTACCTGATGTTCGCGGTGGTGTTCGCCGCCGGCCTGCACGGCATACGGGAGGGCTACCAGCTGCCGCCGGAGGCCGAGGAGGATGTCGCGTACCTGTCGTCGGCCGAACGCCGCGCGCTGGGCTACCCGGACCTGCCCACGTCGATGGAGTCCGCCCTGGCCATCATGGAGTCCTCCGAGTTGGTGGCGCATGCCCTCGGTGAGCACGTCTTCGACTTCTTCCTCCGCAACAAGAAGGCCGAGTGGGAGACCTACCGCCGCCAGGTGACCACCTACGAACGGGCCCGCTACCTGTCGCTGTAGCGCACCTCGCTGTAGTGCACCCGCAGCGACGCGCAGGAGAGTTCGACCAGCTGCTCGGCGAGATCGTCGTTGCCCAGCGGCGAGACGAACGAACCCACCGAGTTGAGGATGCCGAACACGCCGTGCACGGCGGTGCGCACCCGCTCGGTGCTCCAGTCCGGGTGGATCGCCGCCAGCAGCGCCCGCCAGTGCGAGACCAGCAGACGCTGCCGGCGCCGCAGCCCGTCCGCGTACTCCTCGGGTAGATGGTGCACCTCCCGGACGAACACGGCCATCAGGCCGCGCCGCTGGGCGACTCCGGACGCGTAGCGGCGCAGCCGGGCATTCAACGCCGCGGTCGGATCGGCGGCCTCGAGCGGGCCGAGGCGTCCCTGCGCCGGCTCCGGGCCGTCCACCGCGTCGATGATGCCGTCGATGACGGCCGTGAGCACCGCCGATTTGGAGGCGAAGTGTCGGTAGATCGCCGGCCCGGTGACCCCGGCCGCCGCCCCGATGTCGTCCATGCCCACGGCCGCGTAGCCCTCCCGCGCGAACAGCGTGGCGGCGGAGGACAGGATGGCACGCCGGCGATGGGCGCCGCGCGTGGTCAGGCGTGCGAGCGAGGTCATGTCTGGTCCGTCGGCCCGGCGCCGTCAGTCGACGACGTCGCCACGATCGACGCGGGGCCGCGGGATCCGCCACTTGCGGATCAGGCAGGCCCGGTTGAACGCGTAGAAGCCGAGCGCCGAACCCCGGGTGCTCTGGCCCGACCTGTCGCCGTCCGGGAACTTCTCCCGGACCACCCGGGCGAGCTTCCGGCCGAATATGACGGAGTCCAGCACCGCCGCCAGGATCGCGACCATCAGGATCATCGGGCCGTAGGACTGGATCACCATGCTCGGCATGAGCAGCGTCAGGAAGGACAGCGCGGCGATGGGCAGCAGCAGCCCGGCCAGGTTCCTGCGCGCATCGACCAGGTCGCGCACGTAGGCTCGCACCGCACCCTTGTCGCGCGGCATCAGGTAGGCGTCCTCGCCGCGCATCATCCGCTCGCGCCGTTGCGCGGCCAGCTCGCGACGCTCGTCCTTGGTGAGCTTGCGGCCGCCGCCGGTTTCCTTCGAGCGCTTGTACGCCTCCCGCTGGGTGCGCGGCGGGGGCGCGACCGGGCCACGACGGCGTTCGACATCGCGGCGCCGCGGCGTCGGCCGGCCCTTGCCCGCGGGGCGTGCCGGATCGACCACCTCCGGCTGCTCGTCGACGTCCGGGGTCTGTTCGACGGTCTTGTCCTCGGTATTACGGCGTAACAGGCTCACACCTGCCACCCTAGGCCAGATCCGCCGGTGCCCACGTCCGCACCTCCGGGCGGCCGCGC
>CAZIIX010000149.1:2696-6432 GCA_964539345.1 uncultured Actinomycetes bacterium
GGCGCCGACGCACCGCGCACGTTTCGCGCTTTCCCGCACGACCATGGCATCATCGGTAGTCGGACCCGCCCGCGTCCCGCGTCCTGGCCACCGGGTCGGCCGACGGGGCCGGCCGGGGGAGCGAGCCCGGGGCGGGCGGCCCGACCGACCGACGATGCGAGGACTGGAGAGCTGTGATGACCTCCGCCAATACTGGTAGCCGTGCGACCGACGCCGCCGAGCGGGCACACAGCGTCACCCTGACCGACGCCGCCAGCAAGAAGGCCCGGGCGCTGCTGCAGCGCGACGGCAGCCCGGAGATGATGCTGCGCATCGCCGTCCAGCCCGGCGGATGCTCGGGGCTGCGCTACGAACTGTTCTTCGACGACCGCTCGCTGGACGGCGACGCCGTCGTCGACTTCGACGGGGTCCGGCTGGCCGTGGACAAGATGAGCAGGCCCTATGTGGAGGGCGCCACCATCGATTTCGCCGACACCATCGACAAGCAGGGCTTCGCCATCGACAACCCCAACGCGCAGAGCTCCTGCGCGTGCGGCGACTCCTTCCACTGACCGTTTCACCGACCGCGCCGACCGTTCGAGCGCGCCGGCGGCCCGCGGCAGCGAGCGCACCACCGACCCCCGTCATCCACCGAACAGGACCCCACAGCCCGTGAGCACGGCGACAACGCCTGCCGGTCGCACGATCGTGACCGGCTCCATCGCGACCGACCACCTGATGCATTTCCCGGGCAGGTTCACCGACTCGCTGCTGCCGGACCAGCTGCACCGCGTCTCGCTGTCGTTCCTGGTCGACGATCTGCAGGTGCGCCGCGGCGGGGTGGCGGCGAACATCTGCTTCACCATGGGCGTGCTCGGCGCCCGGCCGGTGCTGGTGGACGCCGTCGGCAACGACTTCGCGGACTACGCCACCTGGCTGGCCGACCACGGGGTCGACGTCGACCACGTGTTGCGGTGCGCCGACGTGGCCACCGCCCGCTTCGTGTCGACCACCGATGAGCAGCTCAACCAGATCGGCTCGTTCTACGCGGGCGCCATGGCGCGGGCACGGGAGATCGCGCTGGCACCCGTGGTGCACGCCCTCGGCGGCGCCGACCTGGTGATGATCAGCGCCGGCGACCCGGACGCGATGACCCGGCACGCGGCCGAGTGCCGACGGAACGGCTACCGCTTCGCCGCCGACCCGTCCCAGCAGTTGGCCCGCATCGACGGGGCACAGGCACGTGAGCTGCTGCGCGGCGCGGAGCTGCTGTTCTCCAACGACTACGAGCTCGGGCTGATGCAGTCGAAGACGGGCTGGTCGGTGGCGGACATCGACGCCCGGGTGGGCACGCGGATCACCACGCACGGCGCCGAGGGCGTGGAGATCGCCGCGCCGGACGGCAGCGTGCTGCGGGTCGGTGCGCTGCCCGCGCGGGAGACGTCCGATCCCACCGGCGTGGGCGACGCATTCCGCGGCGGTTTCCTGGCCGGGCGCGCCGTCGGGCTGCCGCTGCCGCGCTGCGCCGAGCTCGGAGCGCTGATGGCCACGTTGGTGCTCGAGACGATCGGCACCCAGGAGTACACGTTCGATCCGGCCGCCGCGCGGCAGCGGGTGGCCGAGCACTACGGGCAGGATTCGGCGGGGGAGATCGCCGCGGCGCTGGGCTGGTAGCGCGCCGCAGGGCCGCCCCCGCCGGTACTACAACCGGACCGGGTAGCTCGGTTCCGGCACCTCCGGTGTGATCTCGCCGGTGACGAAGATGCCGTGCCAGAGCATGAACACCAGCAACGTCCAGATGCGCCGCGAGTGGTCCGCCCGGCCGGCGCGATGGTCCTCCAGCAGCCGCAGCGCCGCCGCCGGGTCGATGAACCGGTCCGTCTGCGCGCCGGCCATGATCTGCCGCGCCCACTCGTACGAGCCCTCCGCCAGGTAGTGCCGGATCGGCACCGGGAAGCCCAGCTTCCGCCGATGCAACACGTGCCCGGGCACGACCTGTGCCAGTGCGCGGCGCAGCGCCAGCTTCGTGGTGCCGGTCGTCACCTTCTGCTCCGGCGGGATCGTGCGCGCCACCTCGAAGACCTCGCGGTCCAGGAACGGCACGCGGAGCTCCAGCGAGTTGGCCATCGTCATCTTGTCGGCCTTGACCAGGATGTCGCCGCGGAGCCAGGTGAACAGGTCCACGTGCTGCATCCGCGCGATCGGATCCCACCCCGCAGACTGCGCGTAGATCGGGTCCGTCACCTCCCGGAACGAATGCTCGGGCGCGTAGCAGCGCAGCAGCCCGGCCAGCTGGTCCTCCCGGAAGATGCGTGCGTTGCCGTAGTAGCGCTCCTCGAGCTCCAGCGCGCCGCGGCGCAGCATGTCCTTACCGCGCATCCCGTCCGGCAGCGCCCGACCCACGGCGGCCAATCCCCGCCGGATCGGCGACGGCAGCCCGGTCAGGTAGCGCAGGCTGGCCGCCTCCCGGTAGATGTTGTAGCCGCCGAACAGCTCATCGGCCCCCTCGCCGGACAGCACCACCTTCACGCGTTTGCGCGCCTCGTTGGCCACGAAGTACAGCGGCACCAGCGCCGGGTCCGCCACCGGATCGTCCAGGTACCAGATGATCAACGGCAGCGTCTCGGTCAGCTCCTGCTCGCTGACCACCCGCACGATGTGCTCGACGCCGATCGCCTCCGCCGACTCGGCCGCGACGTCGATCTCCGAGTAGCCCTGCCGCTCGAACCCGGTGGTGAACGTCAGCAGGTCCGGGTTGTAGCGCTTGGCCAGCGCGGCGATGGCGGTCGAGTCGATACCACCGGACAGGAACGACCCTACCGTTACGTCGGCCCGCATGTGCTTGGCGACCGAGTCGTCCAGCACGTCCGCGATGCGCTGGTAGAGGTCCTGCTGCGCGGCGGCGGATCGGACCGGTGTGGGGGAGAAGCGCGGATGGAAATACCTGTGTATGACGACGTCCTCGCCGGGACGCGCCCGCAGCGAGCAGCCCGACTCCACGACGGACAGCGGGGCGTCCATGGTGCCGGGCTCGGGCACGTACTGCAGTACGAGGTACTGCTGCAGCGCGGTGGCGTCGACCGTGGCGCGCCCGGTGAGTTCGCGCAGCGACTTGGCCTCCGACGCGAACGCGACCCCGCCCGTGGTCCTCGTCATGAACAGCGGTTTGATGCCGAACGGGTCGCGCGCCCCGATCAGCACCCGGTCGACGGTGTCCCAGATCAGGTAGGCGAACATGCCGCGGAACCGGTCGACGGCGGCCTCGCCCCAGAAGTGGTGCGCCACCAGGATCGTCTCTCCGTCGCCCTCGGTGGCGAACTCGGCCCCGAACGTCTCTGCGAGTTCGGCCCGCAGCTCGAGATAGTTGTAGATCTCGCCGTTGAACACCATGGCGTAGCGGTCGGGCTGGTCCGGCGGACCCCAGCGCAGCGGCTGGTGCGAATGCTCGATGTCGATGATGGACAGCCGGTTGAACCCGAAGGCGACGTCGGCGTCGTGCCAGGTTCCCGGCTCGTCCGGTCCACGATGCCGAGCGCAGGCCATGCCCGCCCGCACCGCTGGAACGACCGCTGCCGCGTCCCCGTTGGTCGACAGATACCCGAATAGACCGCACACGCTGGCGTCCGTCACCACCCCTCGGTCGGTGAGCGTGGCACCCGGCGGTCTCGGACTCCCCGCGCCGCCGGCCCCGCTCGCATCGATACCGGTTCATCATTCCATCCGCGGCGGGCGATCGTCGGCAGCGACCGGCGGGGGC
>CAZIIX010000150.1:0-6369 GCA_964539345.1 uncultured Actinomycetes bacterium
GCGTCCGTCGCGTCAGATGTTAACCGCGGTTATCTTCCCATCCATCATGGTCAAATTCTGCGCCGCCCGCATCCCCACCGACCGGACGCGGCAGCGAGCGGGTGCGCGGATCCTCCGGATCGGGGTAGGCCGACCGGTCATCGGAGATGAGCTGGTTGAGCGTGCCCTGCACCTTCGACAGCGCCGCGACGTTGGAGAACTCGAGCGGCTCGTCGGCGGCGGAATCGACGATCAGCGTGCCATACCCGAAGATCCGACCCCAGAACGACACGATCGTCTCCACGTTCTGCACCCGCGACAGCGGAATCTGGTGCTGCCGGCGATGCAGGATGCCGGTGCGGAAGAACACGTGCTGCGTGGTGAGGATGAAGTGTTCGGTGCGCCACCGCAGCACCGGTACGAGCACCAGCCAGACCAGCAGCACCACCGCGATGACGGCGTCGACGACGTACCACCAGGTGTGGGTGGTGAACCCGGAATCGGACTCCCACTTGCTCACCCAGGTGGCGAATGCTGCCGCGGCAGCGATGACGAGGATGAACAACAGCACTGGTATGACGAGGACCTTCCAGTGCGGGTGTTTGTGAATGACGACGCGCTCACCGCGCGCCATCAGGTTGTCTGGGAACGCCACCGTGCCTCCTGACCGTCGAATCGCTACCGGCACAATGGTCCCATGAGTGCAGCCCGCCCGGTACGAATTCGCGTTTCGTTGACCGCACTCATTATCCCGATCATGCTCACGTTCTGCGTACTTCCCATGGCCACCATGGGCGGGGCGTGGTCGCTGGCCTACCTGCCGCCGATCGCAATCGCGGCGGTGGTGCTGACCTCGGGGACGACGGCGAAGCGTTCCGGGCTCACCGTGCGCTGGTGGCGCGGGTGGCGGCGCATCGCCTGGCCGGAGCTGGAGCAGATCGAATTCCCCGGCCAGCGCTGGGCGGTCGCGGTCACGACGGACGGTCGTCGGGTGCTGCTCCCGGGTGTGCGGCCCGTCGACCTGCCACGGATCGTCTGGGCCGGCGGCAGCCGCCTGTTCCTGCGGCGGCCGGTGGCGCAAGGGCCAGCGGCGGAGTCCGATGCATCGGAGCAATCGGAGACACCCGACGCGGCCGGCGCACCCGACGAGACCGCAGGGGCGAACGAGGGCGCCGCGCGAGAGACCGCCGAGCAGTCAGCCGCGGCCGGAGGGTAGCCGCCGCGGGCGCTCCCCCGGGCCGTATCGCACGCCGATGCCGCGCGCGACGAAGTGCACGGCCGTGTCGATGACCGCGTCCAGCTGCGGCCCGGACAACCCGGTGGTGACGCGGCTCGCGGTCGCCGCGGAGATCAGCGGGACCAGGACGTCGATGTCCTGCTCAGGGATGTAGCGCTGCGACATCGCGTCGCGCAGGATGTCGCCGAGGATCTGCAGCATTGGGGCCACGTGGTCGCCGATCCGCGCCCGGCCGCGGTCGGAGAGAACCGCGCCGACACCGGCCAGCCGCGTGTGGCTCCCAGCCAGCTCGGCGAGCTGCATGCGTACGAACAGCGCGAACCGGTCGATCGGATTGTCGACGGTGGACAGCGCCGCCCGCAGTTGGTCGAGGTACTCGTCGGTCTCGTACTGGACCAACGCCAGGAGCAGCGACTCCTTGTCCGGGAAGTGGTTGTACATGGCGGTCCGGCCCAGGCCCGCTGCGGCGGCGATGTCGGCCAGCGTGATCGAGTCATACCCCTGTCGGCTCAATAGCGTCCGCAGCGCGGCGAAGAGCTGTTCGCGCACCCGGTCCCGGTGCTCCGCGAGCGAGCCACCCACAATCTTCGGCACGCTCTCAGTCTCTCATCGAGCCGACTCCTGGCAAGGGCAAAGTACCGTGAATCACGATGGACAGATCATTGCGACCGCGCCCCGCCCCGGGCGTGCGCCGATTGCTGGCGGTCTCGGCCGCCGCGCTAGTGGCGAGCGGGTGCGCCTCGTTCCCGGACTCCGCACCGTCATTCAGCGGACAGCCGTCGCTCACTCCGCCGGTCGTGACGCTGGTGGCGCCCAGCCCGCTACCCGGGCAGGCATCACCGACGCCGACCCCGCCGTCGACGTCGACGTCGACCAGCGATCCGGGCAGCCAGTCCGACAGCTCGCCGACCCCCGGCTCCCAGCCCAGCGACGGCTCGGCGCGGCCCGACCCGTGCGCGCCGCCCGAGCTTCCGGTGGTGGCGGTCTGCCTGGACGATCCGTGGGGCCTGGCGCCGCTGCCGGACGGGCAATCGGCGCTGGTCGGCGAACGGACGACGGGCAGGATCCTGCGCGTGGCGCCGCAGCACGAGCCCACGCTCGTCGCGCACATCGACGATCTGGACACGTCCGCGGGCGGCGGGCTGCTGGGAATCGCGCTGTCCCCGTACTTCGCGGAGGACGACCTGCTGTACGCGTATGTCAGCACGGCCACGGACAACCGCGTGCTGCGCATCGCTCCCGGCGAGGACCCCAAGGCGATCTTCACCGGCATCCCGAAGGGCCGCGACGGCAACAACGGCGGCGCCATCGCGTTCGGCGCGGACGACCTGCTCTACGTCACCACTGGCGGCGGCCCCGCCGACGGGTCGGCGGGCGCCGTCCCGACCACTGCTACGACCCCGCCGCGGGCCACCTCGTCGGCCACGCCGTCCACGGCGGCGCCGAGCGGCCCGACCGGCGGGACGGGTTCCTCGCTCGCGGGCGCGGTGCTGCGGCTGGACGCATTCGGCAAGCCGGCGGCCGACAATCCCGGCGGCTCACCGGTCTTCGCGTCCGGGCTGGTCGACCCCACCGGCATCTGCCCGCTGCCGGGCGGCGCCATCGGCGTCGTCGATCACCGGCCGGAGGGTGACATGCTCATCCCGGTGCGCCCAGGCGCGGACTACCGGACCCTCGCCTCGGGCGACACGCTGTGGATCTACCGCCCGGGCGACGGCGGCGCGACCGACTGCGCGGTCTCCACGGACGAGCTGCTGGCCACGTCGCTGACGGGGCGGTCGCTGGTGCGGATCGAGATGCGGGCCGCGGGCGGCTTCACCGGATCGCCGACGACGCTGTTGGACGACGAGTACGGCCGGTTGCGCACCGTCGTCGCCGGCACCGACGACCTGGTGTGGCTGACCACCGCGAACCGGCATGATCCGGATCGGGACGCGCAGCATCCCGCCGACCCGAGCGACGATCGGGTGATCATCCTCCCGTCCGGCGGCTCGTCCGGCGGCGACGGCGGTCTGGACTGATCGCGGCCGCACGGTGCCGGCCGCACCGCCGGCGCGACGTTCGGCGCCCGCACAGCCAGCAGCGCCCGCGCAGACGGTCAGCCGTCGACGCCCACCGTGGCGAGGGTGAGCTCCCGCACCCGCCCCGCATCGGCCTGCCCGCGAGTGGCCTTCATGACGGCGCCGACGATCGCGCCCACCGCCTGTACCTTGCCGGCGCGGATCTTGTCCGCCACGTCCGGCTGCGCGGCGAGCGCCTCGTCGACGGCGGCCTGCAGGGCCGAGTCGTCCGAGACCACGGCCAGCCCGCGCGCGGCGACGACCTCGTCGGGATCGCCCTCACCCGCCAGCACACCGTCGACGACCTGACGCGCCAGCTTGGTGGTCAGCCGTCCGTCCCGGACCATGGCGATCACCGCGGCCAGCTGCGCCGGGCTGATGGACAGCTCGGTGAGCTCGATACCGGACGCGTTCGCCTGCTGCGCCAGGTAGCTCATCCACCACGAGCGCGCCTCGTCCGCGCCCGCGCCGGCCTCGACGGTGGCGGCCACCAGATCCACCCCGCCGGCCGCGACGAGGTCGCGCATCTCCAGGTCGGAGAAACCCCACTCCTGCTGCATGCGGGCGCGCCGCACCCACGGCAGTTCGGGCAGTGACGCGCGGAGCTGCTCGACCCACTGCTCCGCGGCCACCACGGGCACCAGGTCCGGTTCGGGGAAGTAGCGGTAGTCCTCCGCGGTCTCCTTCACCCGCCCGGAGGAGGTGGTGCCGGAGGTCTCGTCGAAGTGTCGCGTCTCCTGCCGCACGGTGCCGCCGCTGGTGAGCACGGATGCCTGCCGGCAGATCTCGTATCGCACCGCCCGTTCGACGCTGCGCAGCGAGTTGACGTTCTTGGTCTCGGTCCTGGTGCCGAACACCGGGTTCCCGGCCGGGGTCAGCGACAAGTTCGCGTCGCACCGCATCGACCCCTGGTCCATCCGCACGTCGGAGACGTTCAGCGAACGCACGAGGTCCTGCAGGGTGGCGACGTAGGCGCGCGCGACCTCCGGCGCCGACGCCTTGGTGCCGGTGATCGGCTTGGTGACGATCTCCACCAGCGGCACCCCGGCCCGGTTGTAGTCGAGCAGCGAGAACTCGGCGCCGTGGATGCGGCCGGCCGCGCCGCCGATGTGCGTCGACTTGCCGGTGTCCTCCTCCATGTGGGCGCGTTCGATCTCGACGCGGATCACCTCGTCGCCGACCGGCACGTCCAGGTACCCGTTGAACGCGATCGGCTCGTCGTACTGGGAGGTCTGGAAGTTCTTCGGCATGTCCGGGTAGAAGTAGTTCTTCCGGGCGAAGCGGCACCACGGCGCGATCTCGCAGTTCAGTGCGAGGCCGATGGTGATGGCGTATTCCACGGCCGTGCCGTTGACCACCGGCAGCGCACCGGGCAGCGCCAGGCACACCGGGCACACATGGGTGTTGGGCTCGGCGCCGAACGTGGTGGCGCAGGCGCAGAACATCTTCGTGTCGGTGCCGAGCTCGACGTGCACCTCCAGACCGAGCACCGGGTCGAATGCCTCGATGGCGTCGCCGTAGTCGAGCACATCGTCCAGGCGTGCGTAGTCGTCCGCAGTCATCGTCATAGCCAGATTCACCGTCCTGCCGTCGCCGGCTCGCCGATCCGGTCGAGCAGTGCCCCGCCGTTGGCCGCCTGCCAGGCGTGCTCGAACGCCCCGGCGACCCGGTACATCGCCTGTTCGCCCAGGGCGGGCGCCATGATCTGCAGGCCCACCGGCAGGCCCGTGTCGGAGGCCAGCCCGGACGGAACGCTCATCGCCGGTATCCCGGCCAGCGAGGCGGGAATGGTGGCCAGGTCATTCAGGTACATCGCCATCGGGTCGTCGACCTTCTCCCCCAGCCGGAACGCGGTGATCGGGGAGGTCGGCGAGATCAGCACGTCGGCGGCGCCGAACGCGGCGGCGAAGTCGTTCTTGATCAGTGTGCGCACCTTCTGTGCGGATCCGTAGTACGCGTCGTAGTAGCCGGCGGACAGCGCGTAGGTGCCGAGCATGATGCGCCGCTTGACCTCTGCACCGAATCCGGCACCGCGGGTGGCCGTCATCACCTGTTCCGCGGAGGCGGTGCCATCGTCGCCGAGCCGCAGCCCGTAGCGCATCGCGTCGAACCGGGCCAGGTTGGACGAGCACTCGCTCGGCTGGATCAGGTAGTACGTGGCCATCGCATAGTCGAAGTGCGGGCAGGACACCTCGACGATCTCCGCGCCGAGGTCGGTCAACGCGGCCACGGCCTGCTGGAACGACTCGAGCACGCCCGGCTGGTAGCCCTCGCCGCCGAGCTCGGTGACGACGCCGACGCGCATGCCGGCGATCCCGTCCGCCTGACCGCGCCGCACCGCCTGCGCCACAGCGGGAACCGGCTCCGGGATGGAGGTGGAGTCGTGCGGGTCGTGCCCGGCGATCGCCTCGTGCAGCAGCGCGGTGTCCAGCACGGTGCGGGCGCACGGACCGGCCTGGTCGAGCGAGGAGGCGAGCGAGATCAGTCCGTAGCGGGAGACCCCGCCGTAGGTGGGTTTGGCGCCGACGGTGCCGGTGACCGAGGCCGGCTGCCGGATGGATCCGCCGGTGTCGGTGCCGATCGCCAGCGGCGCCTCGAACGCGGCCAGCGCCGCCGTCGAGCCGCCGCCGGACCCGCCGGGGATGCGGTCGAGGTCCCACGGATTGCGCGTCGGCCCGTACGCGGAGTTCTCGGTGGACGAGCCCATCGCGAACTCGTCCAGGTTGGCCTTGCCGAGAATGACGACGCCCGCCTCGCGCAGGCGCTTGGTCACGGTCGCGTCGTACGGCGGGATCCACCCCTCGAGGATCCTCGAAGCGGCGGTGGTGGGAACGCCGGCCTGCACCACGATGTCCTTGAGCGCCAGCGGAACTCCGGCCAGCGGCGACGCCGGGGGGCGTCCGGCGGCGCGGGCGGCATCGACGGCCGCGGCCTGGGCGAGCGCCCCGTCCGTGTCGACGTGCAGGAACGCGTGCACCTCACCGTCGACCGCGGCGATCCGATCCAAATGGGCCTGTGTGACCTCGACGGCGCTGACCTCGCCGGTGTGGATGGCTTCGGCGAGGGCGGCGGCGGTCCGGCGGATCAGGTCGC
>CAZIIX010000151.1:0-3357 GCA_964539345.1 uncultured Actinomycetes bacterium
CGCGGAAGATTCCCAACGCCCGGTGGGTTAGGTTCAGTCGTGTCCGTGACCGATCGCCCCGCCCGCTTCGCCGCGCTTCGCAACCGCGATTGCAGCATCTATCTGCTCGGCGGCGCGCTGTCGATGATGGCGGACAACATCGAGCACGTCATCACCTACTGGGTGCTGTGGGACATGTTCCACTCGCCGGGGCTGGTCGCGTTCGAGGTGATCAGCCACTGGACCCCGTTCCTGTTGGGGTCGGTCTATGCCGGCGCACTGGCCGACCGCTACGACTGCCGGCGCGTCATCCAGGTCGCGCAGATCATGTTCATGACGGTGTCGCTGGCGTGGGGCATCGCGTTCGCCACCGGCATCCTGTCCATTCCGCTGGCGTGCGTGCTGCTGGTCGTGCACGGCATGGCCGGGGCGCTGTGGGCGCCGGCGGAGCAGCTGATGCTGCAGGACTTCGTCGGCCGCCGCGAGTTGGAGAGCGCGGTCCGGCTCAATGCCACGGCACGCAGCCTGGGCATCCTGTTCGGGCCGGTGGTGGGATCGGCGCTGCTCCTCGGATTGGGCGCGACCGCAGGCATTTTCGTCAATGTCGCGATCTACCTCCCGCTGACGGTGTTCCTGGCATTCACCAAGTACACCGGCCATTCTCGTGATGGCGTCGCTCCCCGCGTGCGGATGACGTTCCGCGCGGCGGCCGAGGTGATCCGCTTCAGCGCCCGTGACCAGGTGTTGATGGCGATGATCGTGCTCGGCGGGCTCGGGTCGTTCTTCATCGGCGCGGCGTTGCAGTCGGTGATGCCGATCTTCGCCGACAAGCTCGGTGCCGGTTCGGAGGGCCTGACCTACGGGGTGCTGCTGTTCGCGGCCGGTGCCGGTGGGGTGGTCGGCGGGCTGTTGCTGGAGCTGTTCCGGTTCCTGAAGCCGACCGTGTCCGCCGCGGTGATCTCCACGATGGCGTTCGGCGTGGCGATCGGGCTGTTCGCGGTGACCAACAGCTACCTCCTGGCCGTGCTCATGCTGTTCGTCGGCGGAGTGGCGAACCTGGCGGCGATGTCGATCTCGCAGACGGTGGTGCAGCTGATGGCGCCGCCGGACAAGCGCGGCCAGGTGATCGGTGTCTACAACATGTCCGCGAACGGCCTGCGTATCGGGTCGGGATTCACCGTCGGTCTGATGGCCGGAGTGACCGGGGCGTCCGCCGCGCTCGGGCTGTCCTCGGCCGCGCTGTGCGTCGGCACCGTCATCCTGGTCGGGGTGATCTGGCAGGGCCGACGCGCACGTCGCCTGCGCTGACCGGCCGCCGCTCGCGTGCGCTCGGCGCGGCTACCGCCCGCCGCGCACGAGCCGGCCGGCCTTGAACACGTGGGTGAGCCGCTGCGCGTGCGTGGCGAGATCGAAGACGTCGCCGGTCACGATGGTGAGGTCGGCACGCTGCCCGACCGCGATGGTGCCCCGGTCGGGCAGCCTCAGCAGGTCCGCGGCGTGCGAGGTCGCCGCCACCAGCACGTCGCGCGGCGCCAGCCCGGCCTCGACCATCAGCACCAATTCCTCGAGATTGCGTCCGTGCGCGAAGACCCCGGAGTCGGTACCCATGGCGAAGAGCACACCGGCGGCGGCCGCGGCACCGACCATCGCGTGGTGGATCTCGACGACGGCGCGCGCCTTGGCCTCCACCGCGGCGGGGACCCGCGCCCCCGCATCGATGTCGCCGATGAGGGCGACCGGAGCGAGCAGCGTCGGGACCAGGTAGGTGCCGTTGGCCCGCATCAACTCGAAGCACTCGTCATCGGCGAAGATCCCGTGCTCGATGGAACTGACCCCGGCACGCAGCGCGTTCATGATGCCCGGCTTGCCCTGCGCGTGCGCCATCACCGGAATGCCCACCGCATCGGCCTCGGCGACGCACGCCTCGAGTTCGGCAAGGGTGAACTGGGGATGACGAGGGTCATCCCGCGGGGAGAGCACTCCGCCGGAGGTGCACACCTTGATGACCTCGGCGCCGGCGCGGATGAGTTCGCGGACGCGGCGCCGCATCTCGTCGGGCCCGTCGACGACCCCGGCCGGGCGTCCGGGGTGCGGCACCATCAGCCGGTGGACGTCGCCGTGCACCGTCCAACCGTCGGTGTGCCCGCCGGTCTGACCGAGGATGGTGATGGCCGGCACGATGTCCGGGCCGTCGATCAGCCCCTCGGCGGTCGCCTGCTTCATCCCCAGGTCGGCACCACCGGCGTCCCGCACCGTCGTCACCCCGACATCGAGCGTCCGCTCGAGATTGCGCTGCGCGGCGTAGAACTGGTACGAGAACGGTTCCTGCATCAGCGAAACCGGGTCCTTCCCGGACGCGACCGCGTGCACATGGCAGTCGATCAGCCCGGGCAGGACGGTGCTGCCCGCGGCGTCGATCACCGTGTCGTCCGGACGCGTCGACACGTCGGACGCGAGTTCGACGATGGCTCCGTCATCGATGACGATGTCCGCGGCGAACGGATCGGATCCCGTCCCGTCGAAGACCGTGGCCGAGCTGAGCACTGTCCGCACGTGTGAACTCCTGTCCGTGTTGGCTCGCCGACGGCGCTGATCCGGCCGCGCGGCCCTACAGGCCGACGCTGCCCTGCATGATCCCGCCGTCGACGAAGACCGATGTCGAGGTAACGTACCGCGCCTGGTCGGACGCGAGGAACGCGACCGTGCGCGCGATCTCGTCGGGTTCGGCCATCCTGCCCAGCGGGATGGCAGCGGTGAGCGCCTTCATCTTCTCCGGGTCGGCGACGGTGGAGGCGTTGATCGGGGTGTCCACCGCGCCGGGGCCGACGTTGACGACGCGGATGCCGTGCGGCCCGAGCTCCACCCCGGCGGTGCGGGCCAACATGCGCATCCCACCCTTGGACACGCAGTACGGGGTGTTTCCGGGCATCGGCCAGTCCTCGTGCACCGACGAGATATTGATGACGGCGCCGCCCCCGCCCTGCGCGATGAACTGTTTCGCCGCGAGCTGCGTGCCGAAGAACGCGCTCTTCATGTTGACGGCCATGACGGTGTCGTACTGTTCCTCGGTGGTGTCCAGCACGGAGGTGCGTGTCTCCATGCCCGCGTTGTTGACCAGCACGTCCAGCCGGCCGAACGTGCTGACCGCGGTGTCGACCATGGCCTTCAGATCGGCGATCTTCGACACGTCGGCCTTGACTCCGACCGCTGATCCGCCCGCGGCGGTCACTCCGTCGATGATGTGTTTCGTCTCGTCCGGGTGCGCGACGTAATCGATGACGACGTTCGCGCCCTCCGCTGCGGCAGTCAGCACGATGGCCTCGCCGATCCCGCTGTTCCCGCCGGTCACGATCATGGTCTTCCCCTGCAACAACATCG
>CAZIIX010000151.1:3457-6255 GCA_964539345.1 uncultured Actinomycetes bacterium
TATGACGTCACCCAATCTGCGCCCGCTGGAGGATTCGATCGAGCGGGACGTCGCCGCCATGAACTACGGGAGCTACCTGCAACTCGACACGTTGTTGGCAGCGCAGGTGCCGGTCACCGACCACCCGGACGAGATGCTGTTCATCATCCAGCACCACACCTCCGAGCTGTGGATGAAGCTGATCCTGCACGAACTCGACCTCGCGATCGGCCACATCGCCCAGGACGAGATGGGTCCCGCGCTGAAGAACCTGGCCCGCATCAAGCACATCCAGAAACAGCTCACCGACCAGTGGTCCGTCCTCGCCACGCTCACGCCCAGCGAGTACGCACAATTCCGCGGGAAGCTTGGCCACTCGTCCGGATTCCAGTCGCTGCAGTACCGGCTGATGGAGTTCAAGCTCGGCAATAAGAACCCGGGCATGCTGGCCGTGTTCCGTCATGATCCGGCGGCCCAGCAGCGACTGGCCGACGCGCTCAACGCGCCCAGCGTCTACGACCAGTTCCTGATGTTCCTCGCCCGTCGCGGTTATGCCGTTCCGCAGCGGCTGCTGGACCGGGACTGGTCCGAGCCGCACAACATCGACGAGGACCTCGTGCATGTGTTCGTCGACATCTACGCGAAGCCGGAGGACCACTGGGACGTCTACGAGACCTGCGAGGAGCTGGTCGACATCGAGGACAACTTCCAGACCTGGCGCTTCCGGCACATGAAGACCGTGGAGCGCATCATCGGCTACAAGCGCGGCACGGGCGGCTCCTCCGGGGTGTCGTTCCTCAAGCGCGCACTGGATCTGACATTCTTCCCGGAGCTGTGGGCGGCGCGCACCGACATCGGTGCCGCGGCCGTGGGATCCCCGGCGACCGGTCACACGTCCGGCGCCGCGCCGGCGGCGCCGTCAGCGGGGTCGGGGTGCCCGATGGGAGCCGGGCAGTGACGGCGGCGCGGGCCGCCCGGGCACCGGACCGGGCGGCGGCCCAGGCGCTCGACGCGTCAGACCCGCTGGCGCCGTTCCGGGATCGCTACCTGCCACACGGTGACGACGTCATCGCCTACCTGGACGGCAACTCGCTCGGCCGACCGCTGCGGGCGGTCGCCGACGCGTGGTCCGATCTGGCCGCCCGGCAGTGGGGACAGCGCCTGATCCGCTCCTGGACCGAGGGCTGGATGGACCTTCCGGAGACCGTCGGCGACGAGCTCGCCGCCGCCACGCTCGGTGCCGCGCCCGGACAGACCATCATCGCCGACTCCACCACGGTCAACTTCTACAAGGCCATGCGGGCCGCGCTCGGACTGCGGCCGGACCGCAGGACCGTCGTCATCGATCGGGACAACTTTCCCACCGACCGATTCGTCGTCGAGGGCATCGCCGACGAACTCGGCCTCGAGATCCGTTGGGTCACACCCGATCCGGACGCAGGTATCACCGTCGAGGCGGTGGCCGAGTCGCTCGATGACGAGGTCGCGGTGGTCACCGCCAGCCATGTGGCCTACCGCTCCGGCTACATCGCGGACGTCGCCGCCATCACCGCCGCCGCCCATGACGCCGGCGCCCTGGTCGTCTGGGACCTGTGCCACTCGGTGGGAGCGTGCGAGGTGGAGCTCGATGCATGGGGCGTGGATTTCGCGGTCGGCTGCACCTACAAGTTCGTCGGCGGCGGGCCCGGCGCGCCCGCGTTCATCTATGCCGCACGGCAGCATCATGAGCAGATGCGACAACCGGTGTGGGGGTGGCTCGGCCGCCGGGATCCGTTCGAGATGGAGCAGGGCTACGTACCCGCCACCGGCATTCGGTCGATGATGTCCGGAACGCCGTCGATCCCGGGGATTCTCGCCGTCCGCGAGGGTGCCGCGCTGATCGCCGAGGCGGGCATCTCCTCGGTGCGGGCCAAGGCCGTGGCGCTCACCGAGATGGTCATCGAGCTGTTCGACGCCTGGTTGGCGCCGCTCGGCTTCACGCTCGGATCGCCGCGCGACCCGGGCCGGCGGGGCGGGCATGTGACCGTCTCGCGCGCCGACGCCCGGCAGCTGTGCGCGAAGCTGATCGAGCACGGAGTGATCCCGGACTTCCGCACCCCGGACGCCATCCGAATCGGGCTGTCGCCGCTGCCGGCATCGTTCACCGAGGTGTGGGACGCCATGGACCTCATCCGGCAGCTGTCCGCCTCCTGACGGGCCGCTCACGACGATGGCCACCACTTCCGAGTCACTTCCTCCGGACCGGGCAGGATCACCAAGCTCGTTGATCGTGACGTTCGCGGGCTGTTATCTGCGCAGGATCGGCGGATGGGTCGCCGTGGCCGACCTGATCGCCCTGCTGAGCCTGGTGGGCGTGTCGGAACCGGCGGTGCGGCAGGCGATCCGACGTCTGCGGTCCCGTGGATTCGTGCACGCCGAGCGCCGCGGAGGCGTTGCCGGCTACGCCCTGACGCCGGCCGGTGCGGCGGACCTGGAGCCGGGCGACGAGCGGATCTTCCGATACGGGCAGGCGTCCGTGGACGACGGCTGGGTGCTGGCGGTGTTCTCGGTTCCGGAGTCCGAGCGCGGGCGGCGCCATCGGCTTCGCTCCCACCTCGGGTGGCTCGGCTTCGGCACCGTCGGATCCGGAGTGTGGGCGGCCCCGGCCGGGCTGGCCGATGCGGCGCGGCAGCTGTTGTCCGCCAATGGCTTGGGCGACTACGTGACGTGGTTCCACGCGCGAGCGTTGGATCCGGTGGACGTGTCGTCGTGGTGGGACCTGGAGGCGCTGCGCGCGCAGTATCTGGCGTTCACCGCGCAGTGGGAGCCGTTGACCGGCA
>CAZIIX010000152.1:0-3524 GCA_964539345.1 uncultured Actinomycetes bacterium
ACATGCTCGAGCGCGAGCGCCTCGAGTCGAAGAAGATCTCCAAGACCCAGTCGGTGACCTCGCAGGTGCCGCACGAGCTCGGCAACGGCAACGTGCACATCGGGCCGTCGGACTACGTGCAGTGGCTCGATGATCGCAAGTGGGCGTACGTGCGCCTCGAGGGTCGCGCCTTCGGTGAGGTGCCGCTGAACCTGGAGTACAAGCTCGAGGTGTGGGACTCGCCGAACTCCGCCGGCATCATCATCGACGCGGTGCGCGCCGCCAAGATCGCCAAGGACCGCGGCCTCGGCGGCCCGGTCGAGTCGGCCGCGGCCTACTTCATGAAGTCGCCGCCGGTGCAGTACGCGGACGACGTGGCCCGCCAGATGGTGGAGGACTTCATCGCCGGTAAGTAACCGACGGTAACGAATCGACACCGACGGTGGCTCGTTCCCGAGCCATCCGGCGCCAGCTATGGACTTGCCCGGCCGGACCGGGCAAGTCCATAGCTCTATCCGGGGGTCTTGTCAGGGGGCCTATTCGGCCGGGCCGCCGCGCTATCGCACCACCATGACCGGGCAGGGGGAGTGCTGCGCCATCGCCCGGCTGGTCGAGCCCAGGATGACGCTCTTGATCTCTCCGCGGCCGCGCGTGCCCAGCACCAGCAGCTGCGCCCCCTGCGCCTGGTGCAGCAGCGCCTGGGTCGCCCGGCCGCGGCTGATGGCGATCTCCACCGGCACCTCCGGGAAATGCTTGCGCACCGGCCGCAGCTGGTCGTCCACCGCGGCCGCCACCGCATCGCCCCAGGCCTCGTCATAGTCGGATTCCGCCGCCTGCGCGCGACGCCGACCGGTCAGCGCCTGCTCGGGGCCGAGCCAGGCATGCACGACGACGACCCGGCATCCGCGGCGCTGCGCGAACGCCATCGCCTCGGTCAGCGCGGCGGTCGATGCCTCCGACCCGTCGATGCCGACCACCACCGGGTCGTCCTGCCGCGGCTGCCGGTCGCTGCGCACCACGACGATCGGGCAGAGTGCATGCGCGAGCACCCCGGTGCTGACCGAGCCGAGCATCATGCCGGCGAACCCGCCGAGGCCGCGCGATCCGACCACGACCAGCTGCTCGTCGCGCGACCGCTCGACCAGTGCCGGCACGGGAGAGCCCATCACCGATTCGGTCCGCACCTCGATCTCCGAGGCCCAACCGGCCACCGTCGCCGCGGCCCGGTCGAGCACGTCCGCCGACTCCGCGGCCAGCGCCTCCATCAAAAAGCCCACCGCCTCCATCGCCCCGAGGCCGGAGCTGGGCCAGTGGTAGCAGTGCACGATCGTCAGGGGCACCTCCCGCAGCTGCGCCTCGGCCGCGGCCCAGGCCAGGGCCGTCTGCGCGTTGTCCGAGCCGTCGATCGCCACCAGCACACCGGGGCGGGTGGCGGCCCGATCGGCCTGGTCAGAATCCTTCGATGACGTCATCTCGTGCTCCTTGGTGTCCGAGAGGTGCCTGATCCCATCGTGGCCCGCGCCGCGGGCCATGACGAGGGGCGAAGGTCACTCCTCGGCGCGACTTCGGTCCGTGCCGGCTGCGCCCCGCGCCCCATGATTCCGCACCGTGACGCCGGATGACGCGGCTCAGGGCCCGAACACGGCGGCGAGATGCGCGAGCAGCTCGTCACGCCCGGCGCACAGCTCGGCCGCCGGCGCGGGCGGCGCGAACAGATAGCCCTGCGCCATGTCCACCGCGGAGTGCTCCATCAGGTAGCGCAGCTCGTCGGCGGTCTCGATGCCCTCGGCCACCACCTTCGGGCCCAACTCGTCGCCGAGGTAGTCGATGGCGCGGACCAGCACCTGGCTGCGGGCGCTCTCGTGCACCCCGGCGATGAACGAACGGTCGATCTTGATCTCGTCCGCGGTGACGGTCAGCAGCCGGGACAGCGACGCGTACCCGGTCCCGAAGTCGTCGATCGACACCCGCACCTGCGACTCGCGCAGCAAGGCGGTGATGCCGGAGTGCGCGGCGGACGACTCCAGCAGCGCGTCCTCGGTCACCTCGACCACGAACCGTCGCCGGTAGCCACTGCGCCGCAGCCGGTGCAGCAGTCGGGACAGGCTCGCCGGGTCGGTGAACTGCTTCGCCGACACGTTGACGCTGATCGTCGTGTCCGCCCCGAAGGCGGCATCGAGGGCCGGCAGCGATCCGAGCGCGTCCGCGACCACGATGTCGGTGATCTCGTCGAGCAGGCCCAGGTGCGCGGCCAGCGCGACGAACTCCGCGCTGTCGCCGATCCGGCCGTCGTCATCGACCTGCCGGGCCAACACCTCGAATCCGACGATCCGTCGGCTGCGCAGGTGCACCTCCGGCTGCAGGACGGCGCGGAACCGCCGCTGGGCGATGGCGCGCCGCAGGTCCTGCTCGCGGGCCAGCCGCTCGGCGGCCGCGCGGCCCAGGCTGTCGCGGTAGACCTCGGCCGTGCCGCGGGCGGTGCTCTTGGCGCTGTACATGGCCATGTCCGCGTTGCGGCGCAGCTGCTCGTAGCTGTCGCCGTGCTCGGGGTAGATCGCGGCGCCGATCGACGCGGACACCATCAGGTGCCGTTGGCCGAGCACGAACGGCCGCCGCATGCAGTCCAGCGCCCGGGCGATGACGGCCCCCAGCGCATCCTCGTCCTCGATGGGGTCGATGAGCATCATGAACTCGTCGCCGCTGATGCGGGCGAGCACGTCACCGGTGCGGGTCTGGTGACGCAGCCGGTCGGCGACCGCCATCAGCAGCTGGTCGCCGACGTCATGCCCGTAGTAGTCGTTGACCTGCTTGAACCCGTCCAGGTCGATGAACGCGAGGGCGAACCGGCGGTCCGGCAGCCCGGCCGAGATCGCCCGTCCGGTGATGGATTCGAAGTGCGCGCGGCTGGCCAGGCCGGTGAGCTCGTCGTGGTTGGCGCGGTACTCCAGGCTGTCCCGCGCCGTGCGCAGGTCGGCGGTGAGGTCGCGCAGCATGTGCCGCTCGCGATCGGCGCGGTTGGCCTGGCGGGTGGCGAACGCCTGCGATGCCAGCAGGGACAGCCGGCGGGCCATGGCGACGTCGTGCCGGTCGAAGCCGGCCGCGCCGAGCGGCCGCAGCAACATCAACAGGCCGCGCTGGTCGCGGAACCCCACCGGCAGGTACAGCGCCGGCTGCTCGGGCGCCAGCCCGGCGGCGAGCGCCATGTCCGGCCACTGCGCCTCGTCCTCCGGTGCCACGGTCGCCAACACGCGGCCCCGGCGCAGCACGCGGTCGGCCAGTTCGCTGCGCGGCCATGCCGTGTCGGTCAGGCCCGCCATGGTGGCGACCAGGCAGCGCAGCGTCCGCGGGTCCCGGGCGTCCTCGCCCAGCACCACCGCGTGGGAGAAGTTGAACAGCGGCTCGAGGACGTTGAACACGCTGACGAACGGTTCGGCGTCACCGTCGTCGGCGAGCAGGCTGCGCAGGGCTTCCATCAGCAGGGTCAGGTCGGCGACCTCACGGTGCAGCACGCGAAGTTCCTCGTGCTGGGACAGCAGCAGCTCGCG
>CAZIIX010000152.1:3624-4970 GCA_964539345.1 uncultured Actinomycetes bacterium
GGCGCGGCGTCGTCCGGCGAGGCGGCGATCGAATCCGTCGTCATACCTAGCGCCCGAACACCACGGCCGACACCATCAGGTTGGCATGCACGTTGCAGCCCAACGCGGGACCCTGCTCCCCGCCGGTGAAGCAGCCGATCAGCGGCCGTCCGCCGAACCCGGCCGCGACCGCGTCCGCCACCTGGCCCATCGCGTCGTCGACCGTGATCCGGCAGCCGGCGCAATAGATGACGACGCCGCCGGCGACCCCCCGCCGCTCACCGTCCAGTGTCGCCATGGCCGACGTGACCACGCGACCGGCGCGGCGGACCAGCCCGTGCTTGCTGCCCCGCATGCCGTAGACCCGGGCGCCGGGATCGATGTCCGCCCCGGTGAGCAGGCCGCCCTCCGCGCTGACCGCCACGGGCTGGATCAGCCGGTAATAGGGCACATCGCCGACCATGCCGGCCTCCAGCCCGATCGCCGAGCCGGACGCCTCGATCACGATCGAGCCGCCGTTCGCCAGCACCTCCGCGGGCAGCGCCTCGTCGATCCACCGGTTGTAGACCACGGCGGCGGGCTCGTCGTCGATGCGCAGCAGGTGCCTGCTGGGCCGCCCGCCGTTTCCGCCGGCGACACCGCGGTCCGGGCCGTCCCCGCCACCGGCGCTGCCGGCACTGTCCACATCGCCCATGGTCGCGACGCCGCTGTGCCCGGTGGGCTCGTACCCGCCCTGGTACGCCACGCTCACCCCGCCGGACGGGAACAGTGCGCCGACCACCAGCCCGTCGGTCAGCGGTCCGTCCGGGCCGAGCTGCCGCCAGCCGCCCGCGGTCGACTCGGCCGCCGAACTCGCGCCGATGACGGGGCACCGGTCGCCGACCACCCGGCGGATGCCCTCGAGCACCGCTTCCTCCCGGCCCTGGGTCTGATAGAGCCAGACGAGTTCCGGCAGTTCCCCCGCGGCGTCGGCGTTCTTCAGCGCGCGGTGCAGCGTCTCCTCGGCCACGTCGGCCGGTTCGTCGCCGAGCGGCGCGGCGGCCGCCCCGTACATTCCGGCCGGGTCGTCGACGAGCAGCATGCCCAGCGAGGTCGGCTCGGCCAGGCCCGCCTCGCTCATCACGCCGCGGTGCGAGGTGCCGCCCAGCACCGGCACGCCGGGGAACCGGGCGTCGACGAAGCGGGCGATGGCCGCGTCATCGTGCACCGGGCTGTAGAACACGAACAGGAAGTGCGGTGCGGTGGACGTCCGCGCGAGCTGCGCGTCGATGTCGGCCAGGGCCGTGGCGGTGTCGGCGTCGGACGTGACGAGGGACTGGAGCGCAACGGGCATGCACACCGCCTTGGTCGTGGAGTGGTCCCACACA
>CAZIIX010000152.1:5070-6231 GCA_964539345.1 uncultured Actinomycetes bacterium
TCACCGCGGCTGCTTGACCCGCAGCATGTTCTGCGCGATCTGCACCACCCAGCGGCCCACCTCGGGCTCGGGCAGGATCGCATCGGCGGTGTAGAGCACCCGGGACGGGTCGTCGCAGTGCTTGACGGCCCGGCCGATGATGCGCTCGTGGAACATCGGGTCGTAGGCCACGAACAGCGGCACCACCAGCACCCGGTCGGTGCGCTGCAACATGCCGTTGATCGCGTCGACCGTGGGCTTGCGGCGGTACCGGGCGATGTGCCCGCACCACGCGTGGGTGGAGGCGCTGATGTCCAGGTCGGCCTCGGCCATGATGCGCGTCTGGCGGAAGAAGCGGTTCCAGTCGTCGTCGTACTCGGCGCTGCCGTACCCGACCAGCACCAGTCCGGTGCGGCCGGGCACATCGCCGGCCCGGCCCATCACGGCCTTGATCCGCCGGGCGAGGTTGGTGCGCACCAGACCGGAGAAGTCCAGCAGCGGGGCGAACTCGATGGTGGCCCGGGACGGGTAGACCTCGATGCCCTCCTTGGCCAGGTCCTCCAGCCGCTCCTTGTCGTGCGCACGGCCGCAGATGGTGGGGATGTCGTCGAAGCTGTGGTCGCTGATCGTCAGCAGCAGCGGCACCACCAGGACGGTCTCGATGCCGGCCGCGTCGAACGCCTTCAGCTGCGAGGCGATGGACGGCTCGGTGTATTCCATGAACGCGGTGCGCACCTGGCCCACCCCGGGGATCTCCAGCAACTCGTCGGCGACCTGCTCGTGCACGTCCAGCAGCATCCGGCGCCAGATCGCCGAGCGGGATCCGTGGTTGACCAGCAGGATGCCGACCGTGCCGCCGTCGTCTCCGACCGTCGTGGCGCGCTCCTGCTCGTCCTGTTCGGCGGCGCTGGTGGGCCGGATGGCGGCCTCCAGGTCGGCGACGATGTCCTTGTCCAGTTCGTGCACGCCGAGATCGGCGAGTTCGGGGTTCACCTCGGCGCCGGTGTCGGTCAGGACCGCTCCGGTGTGCGGGCACACCGCGGCAGGGCTGCTCTGCGTCGTGGAACTCATGGATCACGCCTTCATCTCGGTGAACGTCACGGGCAGACCTTAGCTTAGCCTTACCTACCCGCAGTGTGAACCGGGGTGATTCTCCCTAGTTCGTGACGAGGGCCCGGAAGC
>CAZIIX010000153.1:0-4696 GCA_964539345.1 uncultured Actinomycetes bacterium
CTCCATCGCCGTGTCGGTCGGTCTGCAGTACGGCATCCCGCTGGAGAGCTACGTCGCCAAGTTCACCAACCTGCGGTTCGAGCCGGCCGGCATGACGGACGACCCGGACATCCGCATCGCCACCTCGGTGATGGACTACCTGTTCCGGCGGATCGCACTGGACTACCTGCCGGTGGACCGGCGCGCCGAGCTGGGTATCTTCTCGGCGGCGGAGCGCACCGCGCAGGTGGCCGGCTACGACGCGGTCGACGGCGGCGATGACGACGACTCGGACGACGACGATGTCGCCGAGCGGCTGGAGGAGATGCGCACCTCCGTGGACGCGACGCCGCAGCCGATCGTCAACTCGGAGCGGGAGGCCAACGCACGCGGTGCCGAGGTGGACGGGGTCGGCTCGTCCACCGAGCTGCTGGAGCGGGTGACCGGCAAATCGGCCGACGCTCCGCTGTGCATGACGTGCGGCACGAAGATGCGCCCCTCCGGCGCGTGCTACGTCTGCGAGGGCTGCGGCTCGACCTCCGGCTGCAGCTGACCCGATCGGCAACTGAGCGCTTGGCTCCACCGGCCAGCGCCGCGGGCGGATAGTTCCGCGTGGCATCGCCGCAAGCCGACCGCCGCGGCCCCGATGCATCGCGCAGCGGGGCCGCGGCGCGCGGATACTGGGTGGAGGAGGCACCGTCATGAAGATTCCCGGACCGGACCACTCGATCACCGTCACACCGACGCCCGGACGCGTCACCGCCCGCGTCGGTGACCGCGTCATCGCCGATACCGCCGCCGCCCTCGACCTGGCCGAGGCCGGATACCCGCTGGTGCGCTACTTGCCGCTCGCCGACGTCGACGCCGCCGTGCTCAGCCCCACCGACACCGTCACGCACTGCCCGTACAAGGGCGACGCGTCGTACTACAGCGTGACCGTCGACGGCGAGGAGCTCGCCGACGCCGCCTGGACCTACCGCGAGCCGTACCCGGCCGTCGCCGATATCGCCGGATGCGTCGCGTTCTACCCAGACAAGGTCACGGTGGAACTCGCCGACGCCTGACCGGCATCGGCCGCGCCGGCGGTGTGCCGCATCACCAGCAGCGCGATGTCGTCCTCGGAGATCGACCCGCCCACCATGCGCGACATCACCGTGCGGCAGACCACCTCCGGATGGTCGCAGGCCACCGCCCTTCGCGCGCGATCCATGCCGACGTCGATCGGCTCGCCGTGCCGCTCGACCAGACCGTCGGTGTACATCGCCAGCACCGCGCCCAGCGGCAGCTCCACCGTCATCGACGATCTCTCGACGTCCGGTAGCGCGCCCAGCGGCGGGTCGGTGCACACGTCGACCAGGGCCGGTTCCTCTCCCGGGACCGCCAGCACCGGAGCGGGATGCCCGGCGCAGGAGATCTCGACGGTGCGATACGGCGGCGACGAGACGGCGCAGATGGCCGTCGTCATCCTGCCCATCTCGAAATGCTGGATCTTCCGGTCGGTCAGCTCCAGCACGTGCGCCGGGCTGCCGCCGAGCAGCGCATAGGCACGGAGCGCGCTACGCACCCGGCCCATCACCACCGCGGACCGCAGCCCGTGCCCGACGACATCGCCGATGACCAGCCACAGCCGCCCGTCCGGCATGGTGAACACGTCGTACCAGTCCCCGCCGATCACCCGCGCCGTGGCCGCCACATAACGGCCGGCGAACTCCGCGCCCGACACCTGCGGAAACCGGCTCGGCAGCAGACTGCGCTCCAACAGCTGCGCTGCCGCAGCCTCGGCCGCGAGCTGCTGGGCCGTGGCGGCGCCGGCGACCCGATCGGCCGCCACCAGCAGCAACTCGGTGTCCTCGGCGGTGAACGGCTCGTCCCGCAGCCGCCCGACGTGCAACACGCCGATGACGTGCTCGTCGCTGAGGATCGGGGCGCCGAGCATGGTCCGTAGGCCCTTCTCCCACAGCACGGGGCTGCTGACAGTGTCCGGACCGACATGCCCGATCGCCAGCGGTGACCGGCGCGCGGCGATGCCTCCGGAGAACCCGGCGCCGACCGCGATCCGCATCCCCTGTCGCACCTCCTCCTCGAGCCCGACGGTCGCATGTGCGACGAGGCTCTCCCCGGTCTCGTCCAGCAGCAGCACCGCGACGGTGTCCGCCCCCAGGACCGTGCGGATCCGGCCCAACAGCTCGGTGAGCAGATCCTCGGGGGAGTGCACGTTCAGCCGGGTGTCGATGATGGCGCGCAGGTTCGCCAGCCGGCCCGCGTCGTCGCCGACCTCCACGGTGTCCGCGGCTCGCGCGTCGTCGTGTCCGTTGGCGTGCTGGTCCTGGCGTGGGTGGGCGTGGCTCGCCGGGGCGGTGTCGTCTGCGTCGCCGGACCGGGATCCGGTGCGATCGCGCTCGGCATGTGCCGCGGGTACGTCCACTCCGCCAGCCTACGGGGCGGGCGTCGGATCGGAGCGTCGCGCGAGCGTCGATGACGAGGTTCGGCCGCTCGGCGCGGCTACGCTGATCGACGTGGATCAGGCGATCGCGGAGGTGATTGCCGTCGTGGCGCTGGTGGCGACGCTGGCCACCGCCGTCGCCCGGCCGCGGGGGATCAACGAGGCCGTGATCGCGGTCCCGTCCGCAGTGCTGCTCGTGGTCGTCGGGGTCGCGCCGTGGCCGGACGCGTGGGCGACAGTCGTGCGTTTCGGCCCTCCGGTGATCTTCCTGGCCGCCATCCTGCTGTTCGGACAGCTGTGCGCCGACGCCGGGGTGTTCGCGTACTTCGGGGATCGCGCCGGCCGCGCCGCTCGTGGTCGCCCGCGGCGGCTGCTCGCGCTGGTCGTGGCGCTGGCGGCCACGGTGACGGTGACGTTGACGCTGGACGCGACGATCGTGTTGGTCACCCCGGTCGTGCTGCGGGCGGCGATGGTCACCGGTGCACGCGCGCGGCCGCATCTGTACGCGAACGTTCGACTGGCCAACAGCGCGTCGCTGCTGCTGCCGGTGTCCAACCTGACCAACCTGCTCGCCTACCGCGTCGCGGACCTGTCGTTCGGCCGGTTCGCGCTGCTGATGGCGTTGCCGTGGGTCGCGGTGTGTCTCGCCGAATGGTCCGCGGTGCGCTACTTCTTCCGGCGTGATCTGCCCGGTGCCGCGCCGCCCGGATCTGGCGATACCGGATCCGGGCCGCGCCGCTCCGACCCCGCCGGTCGTGCCGACGATGCCGGCGGCGCCATGCCGCGCCGTGACACGGTCGCGCGGGGCGGCGAGCCGCAGCCGACACCGCCGCCCCGCTACGCGCTGACGGTTGCCGTCGTCACGATCGTGGCCGTCCTCGCCCTGGTGGCCGCGCACCGGTCACCGGCCTGGGCCGCACTCGCCGGATCGGCCGTCCTGCTCGTTCCCCGGCTGCGTGCGCGGAGCGTGTCGCCGCGGCGGGTGCTGGCCGCGCTCCACCCCGGGTTCTGCGTGTTCGTGCTGGCGCTGGCCGTCGTCGTGGATGCAGTGACTCGGCACGGGCTCGGATCGGTGCTCGCGGCCATGGTTCCATCCGGGACCTCGTACGGTGCCGTGCTGGGCATGGTCGTGCTGGCCGCGGTGCTCGCGAACGTGGTGAACAATCTGCCCGCGACGCTCGCGCTGCTGCCACTGGTGGCGCACCACCCGCCGCTGGTACTGGCCATGCTGATCGGCGTGAACGTCGGGCCGAACCTGTCGTACGGCGGGTCGCTGGCCACGTTGCTGTGGCGCCGGGTGCTGCCGGTACCGGACCGGCCGCGGCCGACGACGTTCCACGCCTTCGCGGCGGCCACCGTCCCGGTGATCCTTGTCGCCGCGGGCAGCCTGCTGTGGGTGGCGCTGCGGTTGTGGCCGCCGGCGGCAGGGTAGCTGCCGTGTCACGTGCGGGGGTCGCCGAACGGGGCCGGCTGCCGGCGGGGCGGGTCGCCGGACAGGGTCCAAAGTCCCGAGTGGCAGCGACCGACGCCTCGCCCGCGGCTCGTCGCGGGCTGGCACGCTGGCACTATGAGATGGCTGTGGCACGACACCACCAGCGAGCCCTGGTTCCGACGGGCACCGACGATCAGCGTCATCGTGGCGCTGCTGCTCTACGCCGCCATCTTCGCGCTCCGCCTCGCCGAGTCCGAGGCCGTCGACGCCACGCTGCTGTTCCTGGTGCTGCCCATCGCGCTGCTGGCGATCACGTTCGGTCTGGTCGCCGGGCTCATCGGCGCGGTCGTGGCGATCGGCATGATGGCCAGTTGGGCCATTGCCGAGCACATCACGCTGTCCCCGGTGGGCTGGGCGACGCGGGTGGTGCCGCTGCTGCTGCTCGGCGCGCTGCTCGGGCACGCGACCGACCGATTGCGCGCCGCCGAGAAGGCGAGGGTCGCGCTCGAGCAGTCCGCGCACTGGCACGGCCAGGCCGTGGAGATCAACGACTCCATCGTCCAGGGACTGGTCGCCGCGAAGTGGTCGCTGGAGTCGGGCAAGACCGATGCCGCCGAAGTGATCGTCGCCGAGACGCTCGACCACGCCCAGACCATGGTCTCGCAGTTGCTCCGCGAGTCGGGCCGGGGACTGGCGGCGACGCGCGCGCCCGGCAGCTAGACGAAAACCTACGGCCAGTTTCCGGCGGCAAACCCGTCCCCGCAGGTCACAGCGGTGGGCAGGTGCGGCGAGCGCGATCGAGCCGTAGATTCTCGACGACTTCGGGGCCGGTGCCCCCGTCC
>CAZIIX010000153.1:4796-6227 GCA_964539345.1 uncultured Actinomycetes bacterium
CGCCGCCACCCGACCGTGCGATGCTCGGCGTCGTCGATCAGCCGCCAGCGCTCGGGCTCGGACGCGGCCGGCGCGATCGACTCGGTGAGCCACCAGGTCTCGTCCGGGCTGAATCCGGCCATGACGGTGGCGGTCTCGCCGTCGGCCAGGGGCAGCGCACGGCCGGCGGTGGTCAGGTAGCCGGCCACCGACAGATGTACCGCGTCGACGTCGCCGGCGACGGCCCGCCAGTCCGGGATCGCCCACCGCCCCATGCGGCCGGTCGCGCGATACCAGTCGTGCTGGCGTGATCGGGTGACCTCTAGCGGGTGGGTCTCGACCAGGCGCGCCCAGTCCCGGGGTCGGGAGATCTCCCAGATGCGCGGCGGCCCATCGATGACGGTGGCCTCGAGCGGCCACACGCTGGCGTCGCGCTCGCCGCCGCTGTCCTCCTTCCACATCAGCGACACGGCGCCGAGCCCTGGCAGCGGCCGGGTGGTGATCACCGGCTGGGCATGGCCGGGCACCGACCACCACCAGCCGGAGATCTGCGCCCCGGGAAATGGAACGTAACCGGGCGCGGTCGTCGGGACCGGCGGCGTCGCGGGCGCACGGTCCCGCGGATCGGCCGGCCGATCGGTCGCCGCCTTGATCTCCTCGCCCCGTTCTGCGCGGCGCCACGTGTCCAGGCGTTCGCCGATGCCCCGCGGCTCGGGCGGCCGGACGGGGGACCGGGAGTCGAACCGGCTGGTGTAGCGCAGGGTGGCGAGGTCCGCGCCGGTGTCCCACCAGGCGGCGGCCGGGCTGGCGACGATCGACTCGGCGAGCGGCCGCATCGCCGCAATCATCGCTGGGTCCGCCGCGAGCAGATCCCCCTCGTCCGGCTCCTGCCAGTAGCGTCCGCCGACCACCGCCTGGTCCATCGATTCGAGGAAATCCAGCGGGTCGCGCGCCTCACGCAGCGGGGAAGCGTCGACGGCCCCGACCATCGCCAGCATCCGGTCCAGTGGTCGCACGGACTGGCCCGGCTCGTACGGCCACGTGCCGTAGCCCAGCGATTGCGCCGCGGCCAGGCACAACGCCCGACCGCGCGGGCCGGCCAGCAGTTCGTCGGCGGTCAACACGGCCTTCACCGTAACCGGCACCCGGCCCGGCGCATGGGCATCCGTCGGCCGCAGCGGGCCGCGCGAAACATCGGTGATGGCACCATCGTGCGCCAATGCTCACGGCGAAGCCGGGCCCGCTCACGGCGAAGCCGGGCCCGTCCACTGAGGAACGGGCCCGGCCGGAACCTCGTCATAGCCGGACCGGCAGCGCGACGGGGACGAAACCCGCCGCGCTGCCGTACCGATCGGTCCTGCGCCGGATCAGTCCTCGGCCGTGGCCGTGGCGCGCTCCTGGATCTCCGAGACGACCGTCGGATCGGCCAGCGTGGTGGTGTCGCCCAGCGCG
>CAZIIX010000154.1:0-1489 GCA_964539345.1 uncultured Actinomycetes bacterium
ATCGGATCGATCTTCCGTGCGCCGCTGGGCGGGGCGGTGCTCGGCGCCGAGCTGCCCTACCGGGACGACATCGAGGTGCAGGCGCTGGTGCCGTCGCTGGTCGCGTCGATCGTGGCGTTCACCGTGTTCGGCTCGTTCTACGGCTTCGACCCGATCTTCGGCGACCAGGGCTCGTACCACTTCTCGCAGGTGCGCGACCTGCTGTTCTTCGCGATCCTCGGCCTCGCCTGCGGGCTCGTCGGCCGTGTCTACATCACCACGTTCCACGGGCTGCGCGGCTGGATCGGCCGGGTGCGGCTGCCGTACTACGTCAAACCGGTGATCGGCGGCCTGCTGGTCGGCGGCATCGGCCTGGCCATCCCGGGGGTGCTGGGGACCGGCTACGGCGAGGTGCAGCAGGTGATGGAATCGCCGGTGGTGCTGGGCATGCCGCTGTGGATCGTGCTGCTGCTGCCGTTCGCCAAGATCCTGGCCACCACCCTGACCATCGGATCGGGCGGGTCCGGCGGCATCTTCGGGCCCGGCATGGTGATCGGCGGGGTCAGCGGCGCGGCCGTGTGGCGCCTGCTGGAGCTGACCAGCCTGCCGGTGCCGGACTCACCGGTGCCCTTCGTCATCGTCGGCATGATCTCCTGCTTCGGCTCGATCGCGCACGCGCCGCTGGCCGTGATGCTGATGGTGGCGGAGATGACCGGCAACCTGTCTCTGCTCGCCCCGGCGATGGTGTCGGTGGCGGCGGCCGTGCTCGTGGTCGGCGACTCCACGATCTACGTGGCGCAGCTGCGCAACCGCGCGTCGCTGCCCGCCCACCGCCTGGCGTTCGGACTGCCGATGGCCGCCGCGGTGGCGGTCCGCGAGGTGATGACCGAGCCGCGGGTGGTGCTGCGCGCCGACCTGCCGGCCCGGACCGCGGCGGCGCAGCTGGACTCGGCCGGCGTTCCCGGTGCCCCGGTGGTCTCGGCGGACGGCCAGTTCCTCGGCTCGGTCGCGGCCCGGCGGCTCGCGGAGCTGTCCGACCGCGGGCCCGGCGTGGCGGTCGGGCAGCTCGCCGACGCGCACGCGATGGTGCTGTCCGTCGACGGCGCACTGGACGAGGCGGTCGATGCCGTCGTGACCAGCCGGGCGGGGTGGGTGCCGGTGCTGGACCGTGCCATGACGGTGGTCGGGGTGCTCGCCGTGTCCGACCTGGTGCGCGGCTACCGACTGGGGCTGCGGGACGCGACCCGGCGGCTGGCGCTGTCCGCGTCCGGCACATCGTTCGTCGAGCGCGACGTGATGGCCGGGTCGCGGGCCGACGGTGCCGCGATCCGGGACATCGGGCTGCCGCACCCGGCGATCATCATGAGCATCCTGCGCGGGACGGACCTGGTATTGGCCAGTGGCAGCACGGTGTTACACGCCGGGGATCACCTCTCGCTGCTGCTCGGGCCCGGCACGGATGCGGGACTCGACGCGGTGTTCGGCGAGCGGCCGGGTTCGTCCTGATCCG
>CAZIIX010000154.1:1589-6164 GCA_964539345.1 uncultured Actinomycetes bacterium
GGGTTCGTCCTGATCCGACGTGGCCCAGCCTGATCCGGCCGGCGATACCGCTGCGGGCTGGCGATGCGTGTTCGCTCACAGCGATCACATCGTGGGAATTGAGTCGGGTCGACTCAAGTTATACGAGGTGATGCTCCCGACCGGTCCGCACGACGGCACCACGTGACGGCACCGCCGCCGACGGGCCCGGCCGCAGCATCGCGCAGGCCCACATGCAGGTACCACAGCCACAAGGAGAACCACCATGGCACTGACACTCACCACCCGCCGCGACCCCTTCGCCGAGTTCGACGCGATGATCCGCCGCGCCTTCCCGGTCGGCCCCGCCGGCACCCTCGCCGGGAAGATGGCCACCTCCGGCCAGCGGAGCGGATTCGCGCCGGCCGCGCAGGTCCGCCGGGACGGCGATGACGCCGTCGTGCGCCTGGAGCTTCCGGGCGTCGACATCGACAACGACGTCACGGTCGAGCTGGACGGCTCGCGACTGGTCGTTCGCGGCGAGCGCCGGGACGAGCACACCGACGAGGGCGACGGCCGCCTGCTCCAGGAGTTCCGCTACGGCAGCTTCCGCCGCAGCTTCACCCTCCCGGAGCACGTCGCCGCCGAAGCACTCTCGGCCAGCTATGACGCAGGCGTGCTGACCGTACGCGTCGCGGGGGCCTACGCCGGCACCGAGCCGCGCCGGATCACGGTCACCGCCGGGGCGCCGGCAGCCGCGGTCGAGACCGTCGAGAGCGCCGGGACCGCCGTTGCCGACGGTGCGGACACCGTCGAGGGCTGAGCGGGCATCCGCCGAGGCAGCGGGTTCGGGCGATGACGCCACCCCGCTGACGAATCCCACCGGGCCCGGGTCGCGCACGCGACCCGGGCCCGGTGCTGTCTGCCGGCACGAGTTTGTCCGTGGGTCACGGCTCGTCCGCCGGTCCGGCGCGCGGAGTACCCCGGTCCCGTGCCGCGCGCTCCGCCGGGCACAGCGCTCTGACGTGCCGGATCGGTCGTCACCGCGCGTACCCGGGATTTCGGGCGTAGCCTCGCGGTGGACCCCCGTGAGACCCACGCGACCGCGACGATTCACGAACGGCCACGCGAGCCTTGAGAGGCCCATCGGGAGGAGCGTTTCCTCCTTGAAGGGACAAACCGATCCACAGGAGGCGGTTCGCGTGAAACATGCACCCGTATTGAGCGTTGCGATGTGCCTGGGAGTGGCCCTCGTCGTCAGCGCCTGCGGTTCCAGTAACAACAGCAGCAGCCCTAGCAACGCCGGGACGACGAATGAAGGCGGCTCGAGCAACACCGGAACGGCCGGTGGCGCCGCCGGCGAGAGCGGAGCCGGCGGCACCGAGAGCACGGCCGGCGGCGGCGCGCAGAGCAACACCGGCGGATCGAGCAGCGGGCTGAAGGTCGCCGTGCTGCTGCCAGACACCCAGTCGTCGGCGCGCTACGTGACACAGGACGCACCCGACTTCACCGCGTACTTCAAATCGCAAGGGCTGACCGAGGGCAAGGATTTCGTCGTCGAGAACGCCAAGGGTGACCCGAACACGATGCGCACCCAGGCCGACCAGGCGATCACCCAGGGCGCCAAGGTCCTCGTCATCGACGGCATCGACTCCGGCAGCGCCGCCGCCATCGAGGCATCCGCGAAGGCCAAGGGCGTGCCGAGCATCGACTATGACCGGCTGACCCTCAACGGTGACGCCTCGTACTACGTCAGCTTCGACAACGTCAAGGTCGGCGAGCTGCAGGGCCAGGGCCTGGTGCAGTGCATCAAGGACTGGAACGTGCAGGATCCGAAGGTCCTGGAGGTGCAGGGTGCGCCGACGGACAACAACGGCACGCTGTTCGCGCAGGGTTCGGACTCCGTCCTGAACCCGCTCTACAAGGACAAGACCTATACCAAGGTCGGCGAACAGCGGATCGAGAAGTGGGATCCGAACAACGCGCGCACCTACTACGAGCAGCAGAAGCAGGTGCACCCGGACATCAACGCCATCCTGGTGGCCAACGATGACATGGCCAATGCCGTGATCACCGCCGAGAAGTCGCAGGGCGTGAAGGCCAAGACGGTTCCGACCACCGGTCAGGACGCCACGGTCGCCGGGCTGCAGAACATCCTGGACGGCTACCAGTGCATGACGGTGTACAAGCCGATCAAGAAGGAAGCGGAGGCGACCGGCAAACTGGCGCTCGCCGTGGTCAACGGGGAGCAGAACCCCGAAGGTGTGAACGGCAAGTCGGACAACAAGAAGACCCAGGTTCCGTCCGTGTTGCTGACACCGACCGTGGTGACGACCAAGAACATGGCCGACACCGTCGTCAAGGACGGCTTCGTCAAGGTCGCCGACCTGTGCAAGGGCCGCGCGGACGAGTGCAAGGCCGCCGGAATCTCCACCTCCTGAGGACGAGCCATGCCTGAGTCGCTGCTCGAATTGCGCGGAATCACCAAGCGGTACGGCGCCGTCCAGGTGCTGACCGGGGTCGACCTGGACGTGCCGGCCGGTGAGGTGACCGCGCTCGTCGGCGACAACGGCGCGGGGAAGTCCACACTGATCAAGTGCATCGCGGGCATCGTCTCCCGCGATGGCGGGACGATGCGGTTCGAAGGGCGCGAGGTCTCGATACACAGCCCGAAGGATGCCGCGGCGCTCGGCATCGAGACCGTGTATCAGGACCTCGCGCTCTGCGACAACCTGGACATCGTCGAGAACATGTTCCTCGGCCGCGAGGAACTCAACGTCGGTCTGCTCGACGAGCCGACCATGGAGCGCCGTGCCGCGGAGACGCTCGCCAGCCTGTCAGTGACCACGGTCAAATCGGTGCGGCAGAAGGTCGCCTCGCTCTCCGGCGGCCAACGCCAGTCCGTCGCGGTGGCCAAGGCCGTCATGTGGAACTCCAAGCTCGTCATCCTCGACGAGCCGACCGCCGCCCTCGGCGTCGCCCAGACGAAACAGGTGCTCGACCTGGTGCGGCGGTTGTCGTCGCACGGGTTGGGCGTGCTGATGGTCTCGCACAACCTGGTCGACGTGTTCGAGGTGGCGCACCGCATCGCCGTCCTCCGGCTCGGCCAGCTCGCCGCGGTGGCGCCGACCGCCGAGTTGGACAGTCAAACGGTCGTGGAACTCATGACGACCGGCCGGTCGAGCAAGCTGGCCGCGGCCGGATCCTCGAAGGAGTCATCGTGACGCAGAGCGAGACGGGCATCGCCGGCGAGGAATCCACGTCCGGCGAGGAGTCGGAGGAGCAGACCGAGGTCGAACTGGCCACGTCCCCCGCCGCCGACACGTTGATGGACTACGTCCGCGGCCATCTGGTGCGGATGCGGGCGGGCGACATCGGGCTGCTGCCCGTCGTTCTCGGCCTGGTGTTGATCGGCATCATCTTCCAGTTCGCCGCGAACGGGCTGTTCCTGACCTCCGGCAACCTGGTCAATCTGTTCGTCCAGGGCGCGTTCTACATGACGTTGGCCATGGCCGCGGTCTTCGTCCTGCTGCTCGGTGAGGTCGACCTGTCACTGGGCTACGTCGCCGGTGTCGGCGGGGTGGTCTGCGCGGTGTTCGCCACCAACATGGGCTGGAACTGGGCCGCGGCGTGCCTGATGGCGCTCATCGCCACCACGCTGATCGGCATCATCCAGGGGCTGATCATCACCCTGCTGGGGCTGCCGTCGTTCGTGGTGACCCTCGCCGGCCTGCTCGGCTGGAACGGCGTCATGCTGCTGATCCTGGGCAACGGATCGACCATCCCCATCTCCGACAGCAGTGTGATCTTCGAGTTCGCCAACGGGCAGATCCCGCCGGTCGTCGGGTGGATCCTCTACGCGGTCTTCGCGGTGCTGTACGTGGCCTACGAGGTCTTCCGGGTGATGCGGGCGCGGTCCCGCTCGCTGGCCACCCCGCCGCTGCCGGTGACGGTCACGCGCACGATCATCGTGCTGCTGGCGGCGCTCGCCCTGGTGTGGATCTGCAACCTGCAGCGGGGCAACATCGCCGGCATCCCGTGGGCGGTGCTGATCGTGCTCGGGGTGCTGTTCGTGGCCACGTTCTTCATGAACCGCACCCGCTTCGGCCGGTTCATCTACGCCATCGGCGGGAACGCCGAGGCGGCGCGGCGCGCAGGGATCAACCTGGTGCTGATCCGCACCGCCGTGTTCGGGGTGGCCGGGCTGATCACCGGGATCGCCGGGTTGATCATCACCTCCCGGCTGGCATCGGTCTCGACCGCGTTCGACGGCGGCACGTACGTGCTGTATGCGATCGCGGCGGCCGTCATCGGCGGGACATCGCTGTTCGGCGGCCGCGGCAAGGTCATCCACGGCGTGCTGGGCGGTCTGGTGATCGCCGGTATCGACAACGGGATGGGGCTGCTCAGCCTGTCCGCCGCCACCAAGTTCGTGGTGACGGCGCTGGTGCTGCTGGTCGCGGTGTCCCTGGACGCCATCGCCCGGCGCGGGCGGCAGGGTCGCGGTATCGGGGCGTGATCCCGATTCGGGCGGTGACGCGCATACCCGGTACGGCTCGGCCCCGTCATGGCGACGGAACTGTCGAGCCGTGGCAACCAGCGTGTCCGGCGTGACAG
>CAZIIX010000155.1:0-6138 GCA_964539345.1 uncultured Actinomycetes bacterium
CGCGTTTCGCAAGACACAACAGCGTTCCTACTGGTCATCGAGCAGCCGGAGTTGCAGCATCGCCGCGAACCGTGCGTGCGGGTCGTCCAGGTCGAACAGCCCGATCTCCTTCAGCCGCCGCAGCCGATAGCGAAACGTGTTGTCGTGCACGTGCAGGCTGGCCGCGGCCGCCGAGATCCGGCCGAAATTGTCCAGCCAGGCGGTCAGGGTCTCCACCATGTCCGTGCCGTGCTCGGCGTCGTAGTCGATCAGCCGCGTCACCGGCCCGGCCGGCTCGTCCCCCCGATCGATGAGCAGCTCCCGCAGGTCGATCAGCAGCGCCTCGGTGGCGACCTCGGAGAAACTGGCGATCGGCCGGCTCACTCCCCCGGCGCGCAGCACGCCCAGGGCACGATCCGCATCCATCCGCGAGCGCGGCTACCGGCGCGCGTCCTCGGCCACCCGACCGATCCCGACCAGCGCCTCGAACGGCTGGTGCGCGCCGGCGAACGCGGCGGCCACCTGGGTCGCCCGACGCTCCAGGTCCTCCGGTGTCGAGATCGCGGGTAGCAGCCCGTACACGGTCCCGCCGAGCAGCGCGACCGCCGATCCGGGATACATCGCCGCCAGGTGTTGCGCGAACGTGCGGTGCAGCCGGTCGAGTTTCGCGGTGACGTGGCTGGTGCGGAAATCCGTGTGGTCGTCCTTGAGCCCCAGCGCGAGCACGAGGCCGGGAGAACGCCGGATCCCCAGTCGCCGGGCGGCCTCGGTGGAGGACTTGCCGCCGTCCAGCACCGCGGCGACCAGTTCCGCCCGCAGCCGGCGATCGACGTCGGCCCCGGCGCGGTGGTGCAGGAGGTGCAGCGCGATCAGCTCGGCGGAGTCGAGGAAGATCTGTTCGTGCTCCTCGGTCAGCCTGCCCTCCGTCGCTGCCCACACATAGCCGAGCACCTCGTCGCCGGCCCGGACGCACATCGCCGACCGGTCGACGGTGATCGCCGGCGTGGACGAGCGCGCCGCCTCGATGAACACCGTCGACCGGGATCGTCGCAGCTCCGGCAGCAGCCCGGAACGCTCCAGGTACTGCACCAGCTCCGGAGGGGTCTGCCGGTCGAGAACCGTTGCGGTGCGTGCGGAGTCGACATTGTCCTGGTGTGCCGAGAATGCCAGCACTCGCAGGTCATGATCCTCGATGGTCACCGAGGCGTCGAGCAGGGTGCTGACCGCGTTGGCGACGGCGAACAGATCCCCGGACGGTAGCCCGGCGAGCGTATGCGCGCCCCCGTAGTGCTGCGCACCGTCCCCGACGATGACGCCGAAGATGCCGGCCAGGTAGGCCCACGAGACTGCCGGGTTGAGCCGCAGGATCGGGATCGCCGCACGCGTGGCGACCTCCCGGGCCTCGTCATCGATGACCACCGGCGCGCGCACCACCACCGCAGCGGCATCGACATCCGCGGCGCTGGCCAGGAATTCACCGAGCTGCGCCGCCCCATGCACACCCGCGCCGAGGATGATGTGCCGCGGCGGCACGGTGAAGTCGTCATACGGATCGTAGATGTGCACGCCGGCGATATGCGGGGCCGCCGCGACCGTGCCGTGCACCAGATCCAGGAACGTCCCGCCCAGGTCGTCGAGCACCCGGGCGAGGCTGTCGGACGCGTGGCTACCCACCGGCATCACTCATCGACATCACACCGCCCTCGCTCCGCGCATTTGTGAACGAGGTTAGTCACAGTGGGGCCAATTTGGTAGATCCCACTAATTACGAGCCGGTCCCAGCGGGCAGGGTAGGGAGTCAACAGATCACGCTGGTAGGGCATCTCCGGCTATGACGGAGGTCGTGTGCCTGCCGCCGGCGTCGACACCACCGCCCAGCAAGGAACCACCACCCCGCACAGCACCACCACCCCGCACCGCACCACCGCACCGCACCGCACCACCGCCCCGCACAGCACCACCGCCCAGCAAGGAAGCCGGCCCCGTGACCACGACTCGCGACACGTTTCGTCCGCAGGATCTCGCCACGTTCGTCGATGTGCTCGCCGCGGACCACCACGGCACCAGCGGCCACACGGTCTATGCCAGCAACACCGTCGACGGCCACAGTGCGCTGGAGCGCTCCGTGCTGTGGCTGGTCGACCGCGACGGCGAGGCACGCGTACTCTCCCCGGCCGCGGATTCCCAGACGGCGGCGGTGATCTCGCCGCGCGGCTCGGTCACCGCGTTCCACCAGCAGCACGAGGGCCGCTGGCAGCTAGGCACGGCGGCGCATGCGACCGGAGACCTGCGCATCCTGACGGACCTCCCACGGGGCACGTTCCCCATCCCGCCGACCTGGTCACCGGAGGGCAACCACCTCGCGTTCGTCGCTTCCGACCGCCCCCCGCGGGACCCGACCGCCGCCTACCTCGTCGACCGACCGGTCTGGCGGGTCGACGGGATCGGGCTGATCGAGGACGTCGTCGGCGACATCTGGATCGTCGGAGCCGCCGGTGGCCTGCCGCGCCGGCTGACCGACCATGACGGCGTCATCCTGATGACGCACTGGTCCCCGGACGGAGCGCACCTGCTGTACAGCACTATCGCGGAGTCCGATTCCACGCTCTTCCGGTTGCGCACCGTCGACGTCGCCACCGGAGCGTCGACCGTGGTCCTGGAGGGCCGGTACCTCGGCTATCCGCCGCAGGCGAGCTGGCTGCCGGACGGACGCATCGTCTACGCGACTCCGTGGGACATGGACCGCGCCCGCGATCTGCACGTCGCCGACCCGTGCACCGGGCGGCACGAGGCCCTCGGGCTGGACTTCTCCGGGCAGCTCCTCGGCGCGCTCGAGCCGGGCATGAGCAGCTCGCTGCTGGCGCCGGTGATTCTGCCCGACCCGGCCGGCGACATCGTCTACGTCCGGGTGCAGCGCGGCGGACGCGTCGAGACCGTCCGCGTCTCGATCGGCGAGCGCCGCATCGTCGACGTGGTCGCACCCTGGCGCGGCTCCACCTATCCCGTGGCAGTCTCGGGCGAGACCCTGCTGCTGGCACGGATGTCCGTCGATCAGCCGGTGGAGCTGGACCTCGTCATCCCGGCCGGGCAGACCCGCCGCACCCACATCGACCGCACCCGGCACGACCACGCGCCGTTCACCGTCGAGAACATCACGTTCCCCACCCGTGACGGGGCCGAGGTCGAGGCCTGGTTCCTGGCGCCGCGCGCCCGCACCGGCCCACACCCGACGGTGGTCCGGTTGCACGGCGGGCCGTTCGCCGGCATCGGCCAGGTGTACTCGGTGGACGACGCGATGCTCACCTCCGCGGGGTTCGGGGTGCTGCTGGTCAACTTCCGCGGATCGTCCGGCTACGGCGAGGATTTCGCCGCCGGGATACGCGCCGCCTGGGGCGATCTGGACGCGGCAGATGTGCTGGCCGGCGTGGCTGTCGCCATCGAGCGCGGCTGGGCCGATCCGGACCGGCTCGCCGCGTTCGGCCTGTCCGGCGGCGGCTTCCTCACCTCCTGGCTGCTCACCCACAGCGACCTGTTCCGCACCGGCATCACCGAATGCGGCATCAGCGACTGGACGGCCATGGTCGGCTCCGACATTCCCGAGGCGGTCACCCGGTGGATGGGCACCCGACCCGGGCTCGGCGAGGCTTCGATGGCGCCCTACATTCGCGCCTCCCCGCTGACCTACGCCGCCGGCTGCCGCGCGCCGATGCTGATCATCGAGCACGAGGACGATCTGCGCTGCCCGCCGGGGCAGGGCGACATCCTCTATCACGCGCTGCACCAGGCCAGCACCGAGGTCGCCATGCTGCGCCTGCCGGGCATGTCGCACGGCGACGTCTACGAGATCGGCGACCTCGCAGGCAGAATCGCCCGGGCCACCGCCATCGTGGAGTGGCTCGGCCGGCACCTGGCCCCGCAGCCCGCCGACGATGCGCACGTCACCGGCCCGGCCACCGCCGCGGCGAGCCCCACCGACCCAGCCGCGGCACCGTCGGCGCCCGTCGCGGACCCGTCCGCCGCCGCGGGACGCGGCACCGAACCCGTCGCGGGACGGCCCGTGGTGCCGCAGCAGACCGTCCGAAGCGGGTGACCATGGCCTCGTCATACCGGAACGGGGACGTCTCCTGGTGGCATCACGAGGCGGGCGGCGCGCCGGCACCGCAGCACCAGCTGGGCAGCGATCTGGACGTCGATGTGTGCATCGTCGGGGGCGGATTCACCGGCCTGTGGACCGCCTACTACCTCGCTCGAGCCCAGCCGGAGCTGCGAATCGCCGTGCTGGAGAAGGAGTTCTGCGGCTTCGGGGCGTCCGGCCGCAACGGCGGCTTCCTCGGCACCCGGTTCACCTGGCCCCGGCAACGCTACGCCGCGCGGCACGGCACGGCCGCGGTCACCGCACTGTCCGACGCGCTGTTCGACACATCGGCCGAAGTGCTGCAGGTGCTGGACCGGGAAGGCATCGACGCGGACGTGTCGGTGCGCGGCTCCGTCATGGTCGCCTGGACCCCGCCCGCACTGGCGCGCTTGCGTGACAGCTTCCGCAGCGAACGGCGCTGGGGCGTCACCGACGATCAGGAGCGCTTCGTCGGCGCCCGGGAGCTGCGCGACCGGTTCGGGATGCCGACCGCCCTGGGCGCCATCGAGACCCCCGGCGCGATCCGGGTCAATCCGGCGCGGCTGGTGCGCGGCCTGCGTCGGGCGGTGCTTGCGGCCGGCGTCGCGGTGCACGAGGCCACCCCCGCGATGGCGATCGGTCCGCGGCGGGTGCGCACCCCCTCCGGTGTGGTCCGCGCCCCGGTCGTGCTGCGCTGCGTCGAGGCGTTCTCCGCGCGGTTGCCCGACGCGCGGCGCCGCTGGCTGCCGATGAGCAGCGCGATGATCGCCACCGCGCCGTTGCCCGACTCGGTGTGGGACACCCGGCTGTTCCGCGGCACCGACCTGGTGGACGAATACGCGCACGCGTTCGTCTACCTGCAGCGTTCGCGGTCTGGCCGACTGTTGATCGGCGGCCGCGGCGTGCCCTACCGGTACGGTTCGCGACTGGATCATGACGGCGTCGTCGACCGCGCCGACCTGACCGTGCGACGCCTGGCCGCAGCCGCCCACCGGCTCTTCCCCGACTTGGGTCCGGTACCCATCGACCACGCGTGGTGCGGCGCATTGGCCGTGCCGCGCGACTGGTGCGCATCGGTGGTCTTCGACCCGCGCACCGGGATGGGAAGCGCCGGAGGCTATTCCGGGACCGGGGTCGCCGCCGCCAATCTCGCCGGGCGGACCCTGCGCGATCTCGTCCTCGGCGAGCGCTCGGAGCTGACCGCGCTGCCGTGGGTCGGGCATGTCGCGCGGCGGTGGGAGCCCGAGCCGCTGCGGTGGATGGGTGCGCACACCGTCGCGGCACTGTACCGCTGGGCCGACCGCCACGAGTCCGGACGCCGCCGCACCTCACCCCTCGCCCGTGCCGCCGACCTGGTCGCAGGTCGTTAAGGGCTCACCGTCCCCGCCACGCCGACGCCGCCGACTCGACCAGACCACCGCCCCCGCCAATCCACCGCACCGACTGGAGAATCATGCCCATCGATATCACCGCCTACATGCGGGCCGTACCGGAGTTCGAGTCGTTCCTGGGCGTGGACGCGCTCAACGAGCGCCTGCGGGTGCTCGCGGCGACCCAGCCGGAGGTGGCGTCGCTGCGGCGTGTGGGCACGTCGCGGGCGGGGGAGCCCATCTCGATGCTGACCGTCGGATCCGGGTCGCGGAATGCGCTGATGTTCGCCACCGCTCACCCGGATGAACCGATCGGGGCGCTGACCATCGCGCATCTCGCGGGTGTTCTCTGCCGAGACGCCACCCTGCGCGAGACCGGCGATCTGACCTGGCATTTCATCCCGTGCACGAACCCGGACGACATGCGGCTCAACGAGGGCTGGTTCGACCCGCCGTTCTCGCTCGGCCGGTTCGCCGCGCGCTGCTTCCGCCCCCCGATGCACCAGGATCTGGAGTGGTCCTTCCCGTTCATCCACGAGAAGAACTTCTTCGACCGCACCATGCGGGAGACCGAAATGCTGATGCGCGTCATCGACGAGCTGCGGCCGGACGTGATGGGATCACTGCACAACAACGTGTTCGGCGGCGTGTACTTCTACCTGGAGGCCGCCGACC
>CAZIIX010000156.1:0-2267 GCA_964539345.1 uncultured Actinomycetes bacterium
GCGTGATAGCGGGCGGCATCGCCCGACTCCTCCGCCTCATCGCGCTGCGCGGCCAGCTCCGCATCGCGATCATGCGCCCGTCGCCGCGTCATGCGAGCCAACAGCTGCAATTCACTGATTGATTCCATGGCCCCTCCCAGGGTTCGGTGCCCCGCCCGGCGATCGCGATCACGTCGTCGCTGCGAGGGCTCTTACCCGAGGGAGCCGCACTGTCGGAGGCGTACGCACCTCTGATGCCGACCTGCGGAAACGCAAAGTCCGGTCGTCAGCGAGCCATTATCGTTATTGGATTGTTACCGTGGCCGATGCGGTTTGATCGAAATGTCTGGATGTCGATGTTTGGTGAGCGCATGCCATGCGTCATCGACGCGTCCGCCATGGCGTCATGTTCGCCGCGCTGGCCGGCCTCACGCAGACCGGAGATTCCCGCTTGCCTGCCCTTGACACGGTTCGCCGTCGCCGCAATACTCTCGCGTTATGGGTTTATCAGAGGTCCATTTAGCGTCCAGTCGGAACTCCACTGCGTGGGGCGTCGGATCGTCCGTCGAGGAGCTGCGCCGCGTGTTCGTGCGCACACCCGACATCGACGGCGACTTCGCATCGGCGGGCTGGGCGACCCCTTCCGCCGAGCGACTGCGCGCCGAGCACGAGGCATTCGTGGCACTCCTGACGGACCTCGGCTGCGACGTGGAACTCGGTGCGGCGAGCCCCGGCCAGGTCGATGCCGTCTACACGCACGATCCGGTGATCATGACCCCGCACGGAGCGATCGTGCTCCGGATGCGCAAACCCGCCCGACGTGACGAGCCGGCCACCATCACCGCCGACCTGGAGCGCATGGGTGTTCCGATCCTCGGCACGCTGACCGGCGATGCCGTCTCGGACGGCGGCGACAAGGTCTGGTTCGACGACCGCACCCTCGCCATCGGCCGCGGCTACCGGACCAATGACGAGGCGATCCGGCAGATCCGCGACCTGCTCGAGCCGCATGGCGTCGAGATCGCCGTCTACGACACGCCGCACTTCCGCGGCCCCGGCGAGGTGCTGCACCTCATGTCCGTCATCTCGCCGGTCGCCGATGATCTTGCGGTGGTCTTCGCGCCCCTGGTGCCCACCCGGCTGATGGAGTTCCTGGCCGACCGAGGAATCGCCTGCCTGTCCGTCGATGACGAGGAGTTCGACCGGCAGGGGGGCAACATCCTGGCCATCCGCCCCGGCGAGGTCGTCATCCCCGCCGGCAATCCGAAGATCACGACCGCGCTGGCCGCGGCGGGTTGCACCGTCCACGAATTCGCCGGCGACGACCTGTGCATCAAGGGCACCGGCGGCCCCACCTGCCTGACCCAACCCATCTGGCGCGCCGCATGACCGGTCCCTGGCTGGGCGACGACCTCCGCGTGCGGCAGCCGGCGCACGAGGCGCTCGCCGACGCGCTCCGTCGGCGGATCGCCCTCGGTGGCTATCCGGTGGGCGCGAAGCTGCCGTCCGAGCGGGAGCTGGTGCAGGGCCTCGGCGTGGGCCGCACGACGGTCCGGCAAGCGAAGCGACTGCTGGAGGCCGAGGGGCTGATCGTGACCTCACGCGGGCGCAGCGGCGGCAGCATCGTGCAGAACCCGGCGGAGACCACCGCGTCTGGCACGGCCACCGGCCACGATTGGCGATCCATGATCGAGGACGCCTACCGGCTCCGCCTCGCGCTCGAGCCGTTGGCGGCCGGCTGGGCGGCCGAACGCGCCACACCCAGCGAGAAACAGCACCTGCGCACGCTGACCACGCAGACGCCGGAGGATCTGGCCCGCTACCACAGCCTGGACTCCGAACTGCACGTACAGATCGCCCGCATGTCGCAGAGCCAGGTCCTCGCCGACGCGATCGCCCAGGCGCGCGAGGAGATGTTCCGCCACACCAACCTGCTGTGGCTGACCTTCGGCGACAGCGACGCCGACGAGGGATCTCCGTCGGAGTACTTCCAAGGATTCGGCAATGACCACGAACCCGTCGTCGCCGCGATCGCATCCGGATCCTTCGACCGCGCCCAACGAGCCATGGTCGAACACCTGAGCGCGAGCAGGGACCAGTTCGTCGGCCAACTCACCCAGGTGCGGAGCGGTGACCGCCAGGGACACGAAGGGACATGACCGCCATGGATCACACCTCGGCAGAACGTACCTCGGCAGGAGTCGCGTCGGCAGGGGTCGCGTCGGCAGGGCTTACGTCGGACGAACGGCGCGCGCTGGACGCCATCGACGAGCAGGACCTGTACCGGA
>CAZIIX010000156.1:2367-6135 GCA_964539345.1 uncultured Actinomycetes bacterium
ACGTCGGACGAACGGCGCGCGCTGGACGCCATCGACGAGCAGGACCTGTACCGGACGCTGGCCGACCTCGTCGCTGTCCCCAGCGTCACCGGCACCGCGGCCGAGAGCGAACTGCAGCACCGCCTCGCCGGCCGACTCGAACGCCTGGGATTCGACGTCGACCTCTGGCCGATGGACCTCGACGCCCTGCGGGCCGACCCCGACTTCCCCGGTACCGAGGCAGCGCGCAACGAGGCATGGGGCCTGGTGGGCACCACCGGCGAGCCCGGCGACGGCCCGCTGCTGATCCTGCAGGGCCACGTGGACGTCGTCCCGCCCGGCGATCCCACGCAGTGGCATCGCGATCCGTTCCATCCGCACGTCGAGAACGGCGTCATGTATGGACGCGGCACCTGCGATATGAAGGCCGGACTGGCGGCGAACCTGGCCGCCGCCGCCGCACTCCGCTCCAGCGGGGTCAGCCTCGGCGGCGGGGCCCGGCTCGGGTTGCACTGCGTGCAGAGCGAGGAGGACGGCGGCCTCGGGGCGTTCGGCACGCTACGTCGCGGCCACACCGGGGACGCCTGCATCATCACCGAACCCACGTCCGGCACCCTGACCACGGCCAATGCGGGTGCCCTCACGTTCACGATCACGGTCAGCGGGCGGGCGACGCATGCCAGCACGCGCTACGCGGGGCACAGCGCCATCGACGCGTACCTCGTCATCCACCGCGCGCTCGCCGAGCTCGAGGCCCGGCGCAATGCCGCCGTCGATCCGCTGATGAGCGAATACCCGGTGCCCTATTGCCTTTCGGTCGGGGCGCTGCAGGCCGGCGACTGGTCCAGCAGCGTGCCGGACCGCCTGACCGCCGAGGGCCGGCTCGGCGTGGCGCTCGGCGAGCATCCGGCCGACGCGCAGCGCGACCTCGAGCAGGCGGTCGCCGACGCCTGCGCCGGCGATCCCTGGCTGGCAGACCATCCCGCCGAGGTCACGTGGACCGGAGGCCAGTTCGCCAGCGGGAGGCTCGACGGCGACCACCCGCTGCGCCACGTCGTCGCCGACGCGCACTCCGCGGTCACCGGGGCGCCGCGCATCCGCGAACGCGGCGCACCCTACGGGTCCGATCTGCGCCTGTATGCCGGTGCCGGAATCCCCACCCTGCACTACGGCCCCGGCGACGTCCGGTTGGCGCACGGCCCGCGCGAGGCGGTGCCACTGGCCGACGTGCTCGAGACGACGCGCGTCCTGGTCGTCGCCGCGATGCGAGCCTTCGCGTGACGCCCGCGACGGCACCGACCATCGTCATACCGCTCCGTCCCCCGGCCCGGATGACCGGCGGACCGCACGACAACGCCAGTGCCACCACGGCACTCGCGATCAGCACAGCAGCAAGGAAAGACCACACGGGAGGGAACCAATGATGCGATATGCCAAGTTCGCGGCCGTCGGTGCCGCGGCCATACTTCTCACGGCGGGGTGTGGATCCGACTCCGGTGACGGGGCCTCGACCGACGACGGGCTGGCACTGGTGACGTCCGGCACGCTCACCCAGTGCACCGACGCGCCGTACGAGCCGTTCGACTACGAGAAGGACGGCAAGTACACCGGTCTCGACGTCGAACTGCTGCGGGAGATCGCCAAGCGCAACGACCTGACACTGAAGGTCCAACAGACCGGGTTCGACGGGATCCAGAGCGGGGCGGCCCTCAACAGCGGACAGTGCGACGTCGCCGGCGCCGCCATGACGATCACCCCCGAACGCGAGAAGCACCTGGACTTCTCCGACCCGTACTACAACTCGCTGCAGTCGCTGCTGGTGCCGAACGGCAGCCCGATCACGAAACTCGAGGAGCTCTCCGGCAAGAAGCTCGGCGTGCAGAGCGGCACCACCGGCGCGGACTACGCGAAGGAACACGCCCCGAAGGATGCCGACCTGATCTCGTTCGACGGCGAGGCCACGCTCTACCAGGCCCTCAAGGCCGGCAATGTCGACGCCGTGCTGCAGGACTTCCCCGTCAATGCACGGCACGCCCAGGAGGGCGACTTCACCGTCGTGCAGGAGTACGACACCGGCGAGAAGTACGGCTTCGCGGTGAAGAAGGACCGCACCGACGGGCTGCTGGCCGACATCAACGACGCGCTCGCCGCGATGAAGAAGGATGGGACCTACGACGACATCTACCAGCAGTTCTTCCACGAAGCCCCGCCAGAAGAGGGCTGAACCGATGGCGGTCAGCAGCCCGCCCATCGTCCGGCGCAATACGGTCGGTCGATGGGTGGTCCCGGCGGCGCTCTACGCCCTGCTCGTGGCGGTGATCGTCTTCGTCGTCGTCGCCGCGGACTGGAGCGCGATCCGGGAGAACTTCTTCGACCTGGACGTCGTCTCGGAGAGCATCCCGGCCATCATCATCGTGGCCACGAAGAACACGATCATCTACACGCTGATCGCGTTCACCGGTGGTCTGCTGCTCGGACTCGTTCTGGCGCTGATGAAGTCGTCCCCGGTCGCCCCCTACCGGTGGATCGCGACGGCCTACATCGAGTTCTTCCGGGGCCTGCCCGCGCTGCTGGTGATCTTCGCCTTCGCGTTCGCGGTTCCGATCGCGTTCGGCTGGCGTCCGCCCGGCGGCAGTGTCGGTGCGGGACTGCTGGCGCTGATCGTCGTCGGCGCCGCGTACATCGCCGAGACGATCCGGGCGGGGATCGAGGCCGTGCCGAAGGGGCAGATCGAGGCGTCCCGATCACTGGGCGTGCGCTCGGGGTGGACGACCGCGCAGATCGTGCTGCCGCAGGCGCTGCGCATCATGATCCCGCCGCTGACCAACGAGCTGGTGGTCACCATCAAGGACACCTCGTTGCTGTTCATCGCCGGGATGGCGATCGGGCAGCGCGAATTGACGACGTTCGCGCGGGACGGCATGACGACCTACGCCAATGCCACCACCCTCATCGCCGCCTCGGTGATGTACCTGGTGATCACGCTTCCGCTGACACGGCTGGTGGCCCGGTTGGAGAAGCGGGCGAAGAGGAGCCTGCGATGACGACGTCCACGGCGAATGCCCCTGCCGACCTGCCGGCCATTGCCGTCCAGGACCTCTGGAAGCGGTTCGGGACCGCAGAGGTGTTGCGCGGCATCAACTTCCACGTCGCGCAGGGAGAGGTCGTCTGCGTCATCGGCCCGTCGGGATCCGGGAAGTCGACCCTGCTGCGGTGCGTCAACATGCTGGAGACGCCATCGTCCGGCACGGTCGCCATCGAGGGGATCGACATCACGCAGAAGAACATCGACCTGGATGCCGTCCGCACCCGGATCGGCATGGTCTTCCAGCAATTCAACCTCTTCCCGCACTTCTCGGTGCTCAAAAACCTGGTGTTCGCGCAGCGACGCGCGCTGGGCCGTACCCGGAGCGCGGCCGAGGAGATCGCGTTGGACAACCTCGACAAGGTCGGGCTGCGGGACCGCGCGCGATCCTTCCCCGCCCAGCTCTCCGGCGGCCAGCAGCAGCGCGTGGCGATCGCCCGGGCGTTGTCGATGAACCCGGACATGATGCTGTTCGACGAGCCGACCAGCGCCCTTGATCCGGAGCTGGTGGGCGAGGTGCTGGACGTGATGCGGAATCTCGCGGCGGCCGGCATGACCATGATGGTCGTGACGCACGAGATGGGATTCGCCCGCGAGGTCGCCGACCGGGTGGTGTTCATGGACGCGGGCGTCGTCGTCGAGGAGGGCAGTCCGGACCAGGTGCTGGCCGCGCCACAGCACGAACGAACGCAGCGGTTCCTGGC
>CAZIIX010000157.1:0-6101 GCA_964539345.1 uncultured Actinomycetes bacterium
AATATCCCCTCGACCTCGGTGCGGCGGGCGCGATGAGCGTCGGGCTGGTGGCCACAACAGTGCTGCGACTGCTCGGCCGGGCCCGGGCACGGGCGCGGGCAGCACGCGCCGCCGAGGGCGTCAGCAGGGCGTTGCGATCCCTCGCCCGCGACGTCGGCACCGGGCGATCGTCGGTGGACGCGGCGCGGCGCGAGGTCGACCGGGCCGCCGAGCAACGGCAGCCGGCAGTGCGCGCGGTGATGGCGGCGCTGCTGCCCGGCGAGCCCGCCGCGCCGACGACCGAGGACCCGCGTCGCGCGGACGATCCGCTCATCACCCTGCGCGGCCGGCTCTGCGTCGCCCGGACCGTCTCCGCCCGGCACGGCGTGCCGCTCGCCGCCCTCGTCACAGCCGTCGCCGACGACCTGGACGATCAGCGCGCCTTCGCGCGCGACCGCGCCGCCCAGGTCGCCGGACCCGCCATGTCGGCATACGTCCTCGCGGCGCTGCCGCTCGCCGGCCTGGCCCTCGGCGCCGGCATGGGCGCCGATCCGATCGCCGTGCTGTGCGGATCGACGATCGGCAACGTCCTGATGATCGCCGGGGCACTGCTGCTGTGCGCGGGGCTGTGGTGGTCCGACCGCATCGTGGAGCGATAGATGGCGCTCGTCGGCCTCGCATGCTGCCTCGGGTTGTGCTCGGCCGCGCTGCTGCTCTGGCCGGGCAGGGTCTCCACGACGCGGCGCCGGGCGCGGTGGCACCCGCCGGACGTGCTGCGTCGATCCGCGCTGGCCGCCGTGGCGATCGCCGCCGCAGGCGTGCTCCTGGGCCTGCCATGGTGGCTGGTCGCCGGCGCGGCGACGCTGGCCGCCGCGACGGTGCGAACGCTGCCGAAACGCGATCCGGCACCCACCCCGCGCCAGCTGCGCACCTTGGCCGGTGCCATGGACCTGCTCGCGACCGGCCTCGACGCCGGTCTCCCGCTCGCCGACGCGATCACCGCGGCGCTGACCGGAGGCACCAACGCGTGGCGCCCGGCGTGGTCCGAGGCGCTCACCGAGACCGCGGCGCTGCTCGCGCTGGGCACGGAACCGGCGGTCGCGTGGCAGGGCGCCGCCCGCTGCCCGGAGCTGGAGGGCCTGGCGGCCGCCGCGGAACTCGCCGCAATCGGAGGCGTGCCGCTGGCGGAGGCCGCGCGCACCACCGCGACGGAATTGCGTGCCCGGTGCCGCGCCCTCGGTCAGCGATCCGCCGCGCGCGCCGGCCTGGTGATGACGGCACCGCTCACGCTGTGCTTCCTGCCCGCCTTCCTCTGCTGGGGCCTCGCGCCGGTGGTCATCGGGCTGGTCGACACGCTGCACATCTGGTGACGGACCGGCTACCGGGAACAGACCGACCCGCGCGGCGGTTGCACCAGGCGTGAAGCGATTCGGAACCCTCTCGTTCGGCCACTATGGTCCGCTCGGCCACGGCCGCGAACTCACCGCGGCGGACGCGCTGCTGCAGGCCATCGACCTGGCGCAGGGTCTCGACGAGATCGGCGTCAACGGCACCTACTTCCGCGTGCACCACTTCGCGCCGCAGCACTCCTCCCCCATGCCGCTGCTGGCCGCGATCGCCGCCCGCACCGAGCGGATCGAGGTCGGAACCGGCGTGATCGACCTGCGCTACGAGAACCCGCTCTACCTGGCCGAGGAGGCCGGCGCGGTCGACCTGATCAGCGGCGGGCGGCTAGCGCTGGGGATCAGCCGGGGCTCGCCGGAGTCGGTGGTCCGTGGCTACGAGGCCTTCGGCTACACAGGTTCGACCGATCCGCGCGGCGCCGACATCGCGCACGCGCACCTGGAGACGTTCCTGCGAGCCATCGATGGCGAGGGGATGGCCGACGGGGACCCCACCAGCCCGATGGGCGGCCGCGCCGGACGGCAACGCATCGAACCGCACTCGCCGGGCCTGCGATCCCGCGTGTGGTGGGGTTCGGGCAGCCGCGACTCGGCCGTGTGGGCCGGCCGGCTCGGGCTCAACCTCATGTCGTCCACGCTGCTCACCGAGGAGCGCGGCATCCCGTTCAGCGAGCTCCAGGCACAGCAGATCGACGCGTACCGCGCGGCCTGGGCCGAGGCCGGGCACCCCGGTCAGCCGCGAATATCGGTCAGCCGCAGCGTGTTCCCGATCCTGACCGACGAGGACAGGCTCTATTTCGGCCGCGGCGCGGGCAGCGACCAGATCGGCGTGATCGACGGGCTGCTGTCGACCTTCGGGCGGACCTACGCGGCCGAACCCGACGTGCTCATCGAGCAGCTGCGCAGCGACCGCGCCGTCATGGACGCGGACACGCTGATGCTGACAATCCCCAGCCAGCTCGGCGTGGACTTCAACCTGCGCATCGCGGCGTCGTTCGCGTCGCACGTCGCACCGGCGCTCGGCTGGACGCCGACGACCGCGGCTGCGGCCGTGTGACGGCCCGACCCGCCGCCGCGGATCAGCGTTGGACGGGATACACGAGCCGGAAACGTTCGCACACGACCGGCATCGCCGGATCGAAACCGCGCGGGTCCGCCGAGTACTCGCGCCAGAACCGTTCGTGCACCGCCCGCCACTGCTCCAGGCTACGGTCGCCCTCGCCCTCGGCGTGCGCATGATCCGCCGTGACCTCGTCGAACGGCACGGTGTGCACCTCGGTGGTGCGGATGACCGCCCGCGGCCTGCCGCGTCCGTCGAGGATGATGCTGTCGTCGCCCGCGCGCGGCAGCGGCTCGCCACTCGCCTGGAGGTCCCACAGACTGGAGGCCGTGCCGGTCTTGGTGCCGGCGAGGACCAGCGCCAGCAACGCGTCCGCATGGTCGGCCGTCGCGCCGAACGCCCAGGCCTCCGGCAGTGCGTCGGGCAATCCCGGCACGGCGCTGCGGGCCTGCGCCCAGAAGTCGGCGAGCGCGCGGAGATCGGCCATGGGCACGACACTATCCCAGCGGGGCGAGCCCGGGACGGCCGTCGCGCGTACGGTCCGCGGCGCTCAGTCGCGCAGCGGCGACCCGGCCACCTCGAAGCGGAAGCCGCCGAACTCGCCGGACAGCAGTGGCCGTGCCGCGGCGATCGACTCCTGCACCTCGGGAAGCTGCAGGGACGCCCGGTGCGCATCGGCGCTCTCCCACAGCTCGACGACGAAGACCGTGTCCGGCGCGTCCTCGTTGACGCCGACTTCGTAGGCGAGGCAGCCGATCTCCCGAAGTCGATCATTGCGGCGCGTCAGGTGGGCAACGAGCTCGTCGCGCTTGCCGGGAACGGCGCCGAGGGTGCCCGCGTTGGCGAAAACCATGCCGCCACCATACCGGCCGCGACCCAGGGCCGGCCGCGCTCTGATTGAATGGCCCAGTGCGCAGCATGAGACCGGGCCGGTGGGTGGAACGGTGGCAGGTATGACGGAGGACTCGGCGACGCCCGCGGCACGGCCGGAGGCGCCACCGGCCGCGGATCCGGCTACCGGCTTCGACTTCACCGTCACCACCCGGCTTCCGGACGCATTCGGGCGCACTGGGATCATCACCACCCCGCACGGGACCATCCGCACCCCCGCGTTCGTCGCCGTCGGCACCAAGGCGACCGTCAAGGCGGTGCTGCCCGAGGCGGTGGCGGACCTCGGGGCCCAGGCCGTGCTGGCGAACGCCTACCACCTGTACCTCCAGCCCGGCGCCGACCTGATCGACGAGGCGGGCGGCCTCGGCAGGTTCATGAACTGGCCTGGCCCGACGTTCACCGATTCCGGTGGTTTCCAGGTGATGTCACTCGGAGTCGGGTTCAAGAAGATGCTGTCCATGACGACCGAACATGTGCGCTCCGACGACGTCATCGCCGCCGGCAAGACACGCATGGCTCACGTCGACGAGGACGGTGTGACGTTCAAGTCACACATCGACGGATCGAAACACCGCTTCACGCCAGAGATCTCGATGCAGATCCAGCACCGGCTCGGCGCCGACATCATGTTCGCCTTCGACGAGCTCACCACGCTGATGAACACCCGCCGCTACCAGGAGGCGTCGGTGGAGCGCACGCGTCGGTGGGCCGCGCGCTGCCTGGCCGAGCATCGGCGGCTGACCGTCGAGCGGTCCGGCAAGCCCTATCAGGCGCTGTTCGGAGTGATCCAGGGTGCCCAGTACGAGGATCTACGTCGGGCGGCCGTGCGCGGGCTGCTCGACATGGCCGACGAGCACGGCGGTTTCGACGGCTTCGGCATCGGCGGGGCGCTGGAGAAGCACCAGCTGGGAACCATCGTCGGTTGGGTCAGCGAGGAACTGCCCATCGACAAGCCGCGGCACCTGCTGGGCATCAGCGAACCGGACGACCTGTTCGCCGCGATCGAGGCCGGTGCGGACACGTTCGACTGCGTCTCGCCGTCCCGGGTGGCCCGCAACGGATCCATCTACTCCGTCGACGGACGCTACAACCTCTCGGCCGCTCGGTTCCGCCGCGATCTGGGCCCACTGGACCCGGAGTGCGACTGCTACACCTGCGCGCACTACAGCCGCGCCTATGTGCACCACCTGTTCCGGGCGAAGGAGATGCTGGCCAGCACGCTGGCGACGATCCACAACGAGCGATTCACCATCCGGCTCGTCGACGCCATCCGGGACGCGATCGACGCCGGCGAATTCCACGCCTTCCGGGAGCGATTCCTCGCCCGCTACTACGCCGCCCGGTCCCGCGCCAGCGCGGCGGAGTAGCTCGGTTCGCGCTTCTTCACCGCCCGGATCACCGGGTAGGTGATCGGCAGCAGCGCCACCTCCAGCAACGTCTTGTAGAGGTAGCCGACGATGACGTAGTTGACGAAGTCGCCGGCGGTGACGATGCCGATGGCGCCGGCCGCGATCGAACAGAAGATGAGCGTGTCCGCGAACTCGCCCACCACGGTGGACCCGATCAGCCGCACCCACAGATGCTTCTCCCGGGTGCGCTGCTTGACCTTGACCAGTACCAGAGCGTTCAGCAACTGCCCGAACAGGTACCCGGCCACGCTCGCCGCCAGGATCCGCGGCACGACGCCCAGCACCGCCTCGAACGCGGCCTGGTTGGTGTAGTCGTCGGTCGGTGGAGAGATCATCACCAGCTGGAACGTCAGTGCCGCCAGCAGGGTCATGACGAAGCCGGTGATGATCGCGCGGTTCGCCGCCTTCAGCCCGTACACCTCGGCCATGACGTCGCCCAGGATGTAGGTCAGCGGGAACAGGAACGCGCCGCCGTCGGTGATGATCGGCCCGAATCGGATGCCCTTGGTGGCGGCGATGTTCGACACCAGCAGCAACGCCACGAACATGGCGATGATGATCGGGTAGTACCGCGACCCGGTGGAGGCGAACGCCGCCGGTCCGGGCCGCGAATTGCGTGCTGTCACGAAACCATCAAACCAGGTCGGTGAGGGTGTGGGGATCGATGACCCATGGACTCGTGGGCAGCCGGGCGGGGTCGAATCGGTCGACCAGAGCGCGGGCGGTCGGGGTCTCGCCCGGCGCCGCCAGACCGGCCGACCGGGCCAGCAGTCCGAGGATTCGCGATGGCGCGATGCCCAGCGCCGCGAGGTCGGCCAGTGTTACCGCCCCGTCCCGTTTGGCCAGCCGGTCGCCGGACGGGCCGAGCACGAGCGGAACGTGCGCATAGCCCGGTGCGGGTAGGCCGAGCAGCGAGGCGAGGTAGGCCTGGCGAGGGGCGGACGCGAGCAGATCCCCGCCGCGCACCACCTGGTCGACGCCTTGGGCGGCATCGTCCACCACGACGGCCAGGTTGTAGGCGGGGGCGCCGTCGTTGCGGCGCAACACGAAGTCGTCCACCGGCCCGGTGTACCTGCCGGCGAGCGCGTCGGTGACCGTCCACTCGGTGACGTCCGACCGGAGGCGCAGTGCCGGCGGGCGCCGGCGCCGACGTTCGGCGCGCTGCGCAGCCGCCAGGTCGCGGCAGGTGCCCGGATACGCCAGCGGCAGCGCGGCGCCGCCGGAACCGCGCTGCGGAGCCGAGCTCGCCTCGGCGATCTCCCTTCGGGTGCAATAACATTCGTAGGTCAGACCAGCAGCCGTGAGCCGCCCGAGGGCCTCGTCATACTCGGCGAGCCGACTCGACTGGTAGACGACCGG
>CAZIIX010000158.1:0-4087 GCA_964539345.1 uncultured Actinomycetes bacterium
GATCCCGGCCGTCACAGCGCCTTCCGCCGCCGCCGCGTCCACACCGCTCGCCTCCACGGCCTTGTTCGCGCTCACCAGGAAGTCCATCGCCAAGTGGATGCCCGCGAGGTGCCGCCCGGGCAGGTCGATGTCGCGGGCCACGGTCGCGCCGGTCGCGAGTACCACCGCGTCGAACGACGCGCGCAGCTCCGCAGCGGACAGGTCCGTACCGACCGTGCAGCCCGTCACGAACTCGACGCCCTCCCCGACCAGCTGCTCCAGCCGGCGGTCGAGCACTGCCGACTCCATCTTGTACTCGGGGATCCCGTAGCGCAGCAGCCCGCCGATGCGGGCCTCCCGCTCGAGCACCGTCACGGTATGCCCGGCCCGCCGAAGCTGTTGCGCCGCGGCGAGCCCCGCCGGGCCGGAGCCCACCACGGCCACGCGCCTGCCGGTCTCGACCTCCGGCGGCCGCGGCTCGATCCCGCCCGAGGCGATCGCCCGGTCGGCGATCTCCTGCTCGATCAGCTTGATCGCCACCGGGTCGTCGGACAGCCCCACCACGCACGCCGATTCGCAGGGTGCCGGGCACAGCCTGCCGGTGAACTCGGGGAAGTTGTTCGTCGCGTGCAGCCGCTCCGATGCCTCGGCCCAGCGGTCCAGCCGCACCAGGTCGTTCCACTCCGGGATCAGGTTCCCCAGCGGGCACCCGCGATGGCAGAACGGCACCCCGCAATCCATGCAGCGCGTCGCCTGCTCCTGCGTGGCCTGCGGCGCGAACGGCCGGTAGATCTCCTTCCAGTCGTGGATGCGCTCGGCCACCGGACGCCGCTCCGGGGTGTGACGATGGTGATCGAGGAAGCCGTGTGGATCAGCCATGGGTAGCCTCCATCATCATCTCGCCGGCCTGCGCGTCGGTGAGCCCGTCCTCGTCGGCACGGCGACGCACGTCGAGCACGCGTGCGTACTCGGTGGGCAGGATCTTGGTGAAGCGCGATCCGGCCGTCGGCCAGTCGGCCAGCAGCGTGCGGGCGAGCGGGCTGTCCGTGCGGGCCGCATAGTCGGTGAGCGTCTCGCACAGCCACCGCGAATCGTCCGGGTCGGGCCCGGAGAGCTCCACCAGTTCCGTGTTGATGAGCGCCGGGTCGGCGTCGAGCAGGAATGCGATGCCGCCGCTCATGCCCGCGGCCGTGTTGCGGCCGGTGCCGCCGAGGATCACGGCCCGGCCCCCGGTCATGTATTCCAGCGCGTGGTCCCCGGTGCCCTCGCACACCAGGACGGCGCCGGAGTTGCGGACGGCGAAGCGCTCGCCGACGGTGCCGCGCAGGAAGATGGTGCCGCTGGTGGCGCCGTAGCCGATGGTGTTCCCGGCGATCACCTGCCCGTCGCCGCCGCCGGGCGCATCCGGGTGCGGTCGCACCACCACCGTCCCGCCGGACAGGCCCTTGCCGACGTAGTCGTTGGCGTCGCCCAGCACGCGGATGTCGATGCCACGCGGCAGGAATGCCCCGAGGGACTGCCCTGCGGTGCCGGTGAGGGAGAGGTCGATGGTGCGGTCCGGCAGCCCTTCCGGGCCGCAGCAGCGAGTCACTTCCGAGCCCAGCATGGTGCCGAGGGCGCGGTCGGTGCCGCGGATGGCGGCGGCGATGCGCACCGGCTCGCCGCGGCGGATCGCCGGCTGGGCGCGATCGATGAAGTCCGCGTCGGCGAGCGTGGTGAGATGGCGGTCGGGCGCCGCGGTGCACCGCAGCCCGCTGGCGACGGCGGGCACGTCCAGCAATGCGGAGAGGTCGACGCCGCCCCTACGCATACCGGTGGCCGCGGACGCATCGAGCAGTTCGGCATGGCCCACTGCCTCGCTCAGCGAGCGGAAACCGAGCGCCGCCAGATGCTCGCGCACCTGTTCGGCGAGGAACAGGAAGAAATTCTCCACGAACTGGGGAGCACCGGGAAACCGCTTGCGCAGCAACGGGTTCTGCGTCGCGATGCCCACTGGGCAGGTGTCCAGGTGGCACACCCGCATCATCACGCACCCGGCGACCACCAGCGGCGCCGTGGCGAATCCGAACTCCTCCGCGCCAAGCAGCGCGGCGATCACCACGTCGCGCCCGGTCTTCAGACCGCCGTCCACCTGCACGCGCACGGTCTCGCGCAGGCCATTCAGCCGGAGCGTCTGCTGGACCTCGGCCAGGCCGAGTTCCCACGGCTGCCCCGCATGTTTGAGCGAGGTGAGCGGAGCGGCGCCGGTGCCGCCGTCATGGCCGGCGACCACCACCATGTCGGCGCCCGCCTTCGCCACCCCGGCAGCCACGGTGCCGATGCCGGGTTCGGAGACGAGTTTCACCGAGACGGCGGCCCGCGGATTGGCGCAGCGCAGGTCGAAGATCAGCTGCTTCAAGTCCTCGATGGAGTAGATGTCGTGGTGCGGCGGCGGGGAGATGAGCCCGACGCCGGGCGTGGCGTGCCGGGTTGCCGCGATCCACGGGTAGACCTTGTTGCCCGGAAGTTGACCTCCTTCACCGGGTTTCGCACCCTGGGCGATCTTGATCTGGATCTCGCCCGCGTTCACCAGGTACGCACTGGTGACTCCGAAGCGACCGGAGGCCACCTGCTTGATGAACGAGCGGCGAGCGGGATCGAGCAACCGATCGACGTCCTCGCCGCCCTCCCCGGTGTTCGACTTCCCGCCGAGCGCGTTCATCGCCCTGGCGAGCGTCTCGTGCGCCTCCTGCGAGATCGATCCGTAGGACATGGCGCCGGTGGCGAAACGGGTGACGATGCTGCGCGCGGGCTCCACCTCGCCCAGCGGCACCGGCGGGCGGACGCCCGTGCGCAGGTCCAGCAGCCCGCGCAGCGTGCCGCCCGCGCGGTAGCCGTCTTCCACGGCGTCGGTGTAGCGGCGGAAGATCGGCTCCTGATTGCTCCGCGTGGCATGCTGCAGCAGGTAGACGGTCTCCGGGTTGAACAGGTGCAACTCACCTTCGCGCCGCCACTGATAGTGCCCGCCGACGTCGAGTCCGCGATGCTCCAGCGCCGTCGGGTTGGGCGTGAAGGCACGGCGGTGACGAGCCGCCGCATCCGCCGCGATCCGGTCCATCCCGGCGCCGCCGGTCCGCGTGACGGTGCCGGTGAAATACCGGTCGAGCACGTCCTGATCCAGCCCGAAGCAGGCAAACACCTGAGCGCAGCGGTAGGAGGCGACGGTGGAGATGCCCATCTTGCTCATCACCTTGAGCACGCCCTTCGTCCAGGCGCGCACCAGGTTTCGTTGCGCGTCGGCCGCGCCGGTGTCGCCGAGTGCCCCGGTGCGGGCGAGATCGGCAGCGGTGTCCAGCGCGAGGTAGGGGTGGACGGCGCCCGCGCCGTAGCCGAGCAGTAGCGCCACATGGTGCACCTCGCGGGCGTCGCCCGTCTCGACCACCAGGGCCACGGTGGTGCGGGTGCGCTCGCGGATCAGGTGCTGGTGCACGGCGGAGGTGAGCAGCAGTGACGGGATGGGCGCGTGCTCCGCATCGGCGCCGCGATCGGTGAGCACCACGATGCCCACCTCGGTCGCGATGGCTTCGTCGACCGCTCGGCACACCTCGTCCAGCGCTCGCGTGAGCGCCGTCGCGAGAGTCGCTGCGTCTCCGGCGACCTCGAACAGTCCGGGGATGACGGCGGCCTCGTACTGCGGCCGTCCGCCGCCGGTGTTCAGGTTCTGCAGCGCAGCCATGTCGGCGCGACCGATCACCGGGCTGGGCAGCCAGATCTGGCGGCAGGAGGCTGCCGAGGGCTCGAGCAGGTTCTGCTCCGGCCCGACCACGCTCGCCATGCTGGTGACCACGGCCTCCCGGACGGCGTCCAGCGGCGGGTTCGTCACCTGGGCGAAGAGCTGGCTGAAGAAGTCGAAGAGCATGCGCGGCCGGGCAGACAGCGCCGCGCGCGGAGTGTCGTCACCCATCGATCCGATGGCTTCGGCCCCGGTGGCCGCCATCGGGGTGAGGACGATGCGGATCTCCTCCTCGGTGTAGCCGAACAGGTGCTGGCGCAGCAGCAGGTCGTCTCGGGCCGTCGGCGGTGCCGCCGGTGCCGCCTGTGTCGCTTCCGGTGCCGCCGCGGGTGCCGC
>CAZIIX010000158.1:4187-6089 GCA_964539345.1 uncultured Actinomycetes bacterium
TCGGCGGTGCCGCCGGTGCCGCCTGTGTCGCTTCCGGTGCCGCCGCGGGTGCCGCTCGTGTCGCTTCCGGTGCCGCGTCCGCCGTCGCTTCCGGTGCCGATGCGAGCGCCGCCGCTGCTGCCGGCAGGGTCGCAGGCGGTTCCGTGGGAACCTCCGCGAGCCGGGTCAGCCCCGCCCGGACCCACTCGCCGTATGGATGCTCGGCCGCGAGCTCCCGCTTGATCTCCTCGTCGGGGACGATCCGCCCCTGCGCGGTGTCGACCAGGAACATCCGGCCGGGCATCAGGCGCCCGCGCTCGACGATCTCGGACGGGTCGATCGGCAGCACCCCGGATTCGCTCGCCAGCACGATGCGCCCGGCGGCCGTGCGCCACCAGCGTCCCGGCCGCAGGCCATTGCGGTCGAGCACCGCTCCCAGCAGGGTGCCGTCGGTGAACGTGACGCAGGCCGGCCCGTCCCACGGCTCGATGAGCGAGGAGTGGAATTCGGCGAAGGCGCGCACGTCCTCGGGCATGTCGGGGCGGCCCTGCCACGCCTCGGGAATCGTCATCAGCACCGCATGCGGGAGGGTCCGCCCTGCCAGGTGCAGCAGCTCGAGCACCTCGTCGAGGGTGGCCGAGTCGGACGCGTCCGGGGTGCACAGCGGGAACGCGCGCGACAGATCCCCGGGGATCGCGTCGGTGCGGAGTAGTGACTCCCGGGCATGCATGCGATTGCGGTTGCCGCGGATCGTGTTGATCTCGCCGTTGTGCGCGATGTGGCGGAACGGGTGCGCGAGATCCCAGGCGGGGAACGTGTTGGTGGAGAACCGAGAATGCACCACAGCGAGGGCGCTCTCGGTGCGCGGGTCGGTGAGATCGGGGTAGAACGGCGCCAGCTGTCCCGTGGTGAGCATGCCCTTGTAGACGATCGTGCGGGACGACAGCGACGGGAAATACACCGCGTGCCCGGACGCTGCGGACTCGTGCTCGATACGCTTGCGCGCGGGGTAGACAAGCCGATCGAGCTCCAGGCCCTGCGGGCGCACGGCCCCCGCGGGAATGGCCCCCGCGGGGTCGGGCCCTGCGGGACCGGTCACTGTCGGGTCGAGCGCCGTGACGAAGAGCTGCGCGATGGACGGCATGGAGTCCAAGGACGCCTGCCCGACCCCACCCGGCCGGATCGGCACCTCCCGCCACCCGAGTACGCACAACTGCTCTTCCGTGATGATGCGCTCGACGAGGGCGCGTGCCTCCGCGCGGGCTTCGTCATCGGCGGGCAGGAAGACGAGACCGGCGGCATACGCCTCCCCTGGCGGGCCGGCCTCGCGCCGGACGGGCAGCGGGAACTCGGAGACGGACCGCAGCAACGCGTCGGGAACCTGCAGCAGGATTCCCGCGCCATCGCCCACGGACGGATCCGCGCCCGCCGCTCCGCGGTGGTCCAGATTGACGAGCGCTGCGACCGCGTCGGCGACAATGTCGTGACTGCGGCGGCCGTGCACATCCACGATCGCGGCGACACCGCACGCGTCATGTTCGAAGGACGGGTCGTACAGACCCTGCCGGCCGGGACGGGCGGGGCGGGCCAGGTGGTCAGCGCAGGCTGGGTGGGCCGTGCGGACCGGCAGAGAACGTGTCATCGCGGCGGCCGCCTACAGGTCGTAGTAGAGCGCGAATTCGTACGGGTGCGGGCGCAGCCGGACCGGTTCGATCTCGTCGGTGCGCTTGATGCGGATCCAGGTGTCGATCAGGTCGGGGGTGAACACCCCGCCCTCGAGGAGGTAGTCGTGGTCGGCCTCCAGATGGTCGATCACGTCGTCCAGCGACGCGGGCACCTGCGCCACCGATGCGGCCTCATCCGGCGCGAGCTCGTAGAGGTCCTTGTCGACCGGCTCGGGCGGCTCGATGCGGTTGCGCACCC
>CAZIIX010000159.1:0-6079 GCA_964539345.1 uncultured Actinomycetes bacterium
CCAGACGGGACTTCCACCCGCAAGCCCGATACAGCTTTCAGAACGCACCATGGCTGCACCGTACCGCCGCGGCGGCGGGCGGCTACCAGGCCCCGCGGTGCTCGGGGATGCGGTGGATCACCGGCAGCGCCGCCAGCAGCACCGCGGCGAACGTCGCATAGACGGCGGCCTGCGCCGCGGCCGGGTCGGCGGACAGCCCGATCACCGCGGTGGCGACGGAGATGGCGGCGATCTGCCCGACCTGGCGGCCGGTGGAGCGCAGCGCCGCCAGCGACGCCGACTGCTCGGGGATCAGCTGCAGGCACGCGTTCCGGCTCGCCGGGCTCGACCCGCCCAGTCCGAGGCCGATGAGGAAGGCACACACCGCGAGCCAGCCGTACGGACCCAGGCCCATCGGGTGCAGCGCCAGGCCGGCCGCACCGACCGCGATCAGCACTCCCCCGGCGTACAGCGGGATGCGGTACCCGGTGTGCCGCAGGGCGGCCACGGCCGCGCCGGAGACGACGATGGCCGCGATACTCTGCGAGACCAGCAGCGTGCCCGAGCCGAGAACGCCGATGCCGTACCGGGTCACGGCATAGAACGGGATGAGGGCGACCATGCCGGACACCGCGCCGCCATAGACGATGGTGACCACGTTGACGGCGCCGAAGCCGCGCCCGTAGATCAGTCGCGGGGCGATGATCGGGTCTCGGGCGCGGCGGACGTGATGGATCAGCGCGGCCAGTGCGACCACCGCGATCGCCGCCGGGGCTGCGACCCACCACAGCGCGGCGCCGACGGCATCACCGAGGTAGGTCAGCGCGCCCATCAGGGACAGCAGTCCGATCGCGAGGAGCGCGATCCCGGCGACGTCCCAGCGCGGCGCCGCGGCGGGGCGGCGCGGCCGGTCCGGCGGAATGATGCGCAGCGCGAGCGGGACCAGCGCGGCGGCGATGGGAACGTTGACCAGGAACACACCCCGCCAGGTCACGGAGGTGACCAGCAGCCCGCCGAGGATCGGGCCGATGGTGGCGCCGATGGGGAAGATGCTGCCGAAGAGGCCGACGGCCTTGTCCCGGGCGCGGCCGAAGTGCTCGACGACGATGCCGGTGGCGGACGGGGTGAATCCCGCCCCGCCGATGGCCTGGACCGCGCGCATGATGACGAGCACGTAGATGCTGTCCACCAGGCCGCACGCCAGCGAGGCCGCGCCGAAGACGACGACCGAGCCGACGAAGATCCGCCGCCGGCCGTAGCGGTCGCTGAGCCGGCCGGCGAGCGGCAGCATCACCACCAGCCCGAGGCTGTAGGACGTGATGGTCCAGCCGGCCCAGCTGACGGAGGTATCGAGGTCGGTCTGCAGGGTGTGCAGCGCGGTCGCCACGATCGTGCTGTCCAGCGAGCTCATCAGCAGGGCGAACGAGACGATCACGAAGATGGCGATGCGACGCGGTGATTCGGGCGGGGACGCCGGTGGCGACGGTGATCGGCTGGTGCTCCCGCGGTGCCCCGTCACACGTCGAGACTACGCGGGGCCGGTGCCCACGGCGCCGCGGATGACGGCGGCGATCTGTTCGGCCTCGATGAGGAAGCCGTCGTGCCCGAAGTCGGAGCGGATCAGCCGCAGCGGCGCGGCCCCGGGCACCCCGTCGACGATGCGGCGGCTCTCGCTCGGCAGGTACAGCCGGTCGGAATCGACTGCGGCGACGGTGACCTCGGCGCGCACCCGGGCCAGCGCCGCCTCGACGCCGCCTCGGCCGCGACCGACGTCATGGGAGTTCATCGCCTCGGTCAGCACCAGGTAGGAGTTCGGGTCGAAGCGCCGTCCGAGCTTCCTGCCGTGGTGCTGCAGGTAGGACTCGACGGCGTAGCGGCCGCCGATCGCCGGATCCTCCCCGGGTTGCGCGGATCGGCCGAAGCGTTCGGCGAGTTCGGTGGCGGACCGGTAGGTGGTGTGCGCGATGTGTCGGGCGATCTCCATACCGCGGACCGGTGGCCGAGCGCCGTAGTAGTCGCCGCCGGCGAAGTCCGGGTCGAGCCGGATCGCCGCGAGTTGCGGGACGCTCCAGGCGATCTGGTCGGCCGACGCGGCCGCCGTCGAGGCGATGACGATGGCCCGCCGGACCAGGTCCGGGGCGCTGACCGCCCATTCGAGCGCGCGCATCCCTCCCATGGATCCGCCGATGACGGCCGCCACCGAGGTGATGCCCAGCGCGCCGGCCACGGCGATCTCGGCCGCGACCTGGTCGCGGATCGTCAGCCGGGGGAAGCGTGAGCCGTAGGGCCGGCCGTCCGGCGCGACACTGGACGGGCCGGTGGTGCCCTGGCACCCGCCGAGCACGTTCGTCGCGATGACGAAATGCTCGCGGGTGTCCAGCGGTGCGCCCGGCCCGATCAGTCCGTCCCACCAGCCGGGGCTCGGCTGGCCGGGGCCGGCCGGGCCGACCACATGCGCGTCGCCGGTCAACGCATGTTCGACGAGGACGGCGTTGTCGCGTGCCGCATTGAGCTCGCCCCAGCACTCGTAGGCGACCGTGACGTCGGTCAGCCGTCCCCCGTATTCGGTCGCCACGTCCCCGATGCGCAGGTAGCGTCGCGCGCCGGACCGGGCCGTGTGCGGGACACCTGCGCGCGCCGGTGCCGCCTCCGAGTGGTCGGCGGTGGCACCGGCGCGCGAGGTCGTCGTCATCGTCATATCGGCCCGGCTCAGGCGCCCTTGGCCGCGATGAATCCGAGCTCCAGATCGGCGAGGATATCGTCGATGTGCTCGATGCCCACGCTCAGCCGCACCAGACCCGGGGTGACACCGGCCGCACGCTGCTCGCCGTCGCTGAGCTGCGAGTGCGTGGTGGACGCGGGGTGGATCACCAGGGAACGGGCGTCGCCGATGTTGGCCACGTGCGAGTGCAGCTGCAGCCCGGAGACGAACCTCTTGCCGGCCTCCACTCCCCCGGCGATCTCGAACGCCAACACCGCCCCGGCCCCGAGCGGCGTGTACTTCTGCGCCAGCTCGTAGTACGGGCTGGACGGCAGGCTCGCGTAGCTGACGGAGAGCACGTCCTCGCGCTGCTCGAGCCACGCGGCGACGGCCCGGGCGTTGGACACGTGCCGCTCGACGCGCAACGACAGCGTCTCGATGCCCTGCTCGATGAGGAACGCGTTGAACGGCGCCGCGGCGGGGCCGACATCGCGCAGCCACTGCACGCGTGCCTTGAGGATGTAGGCCAGGTTCGCGCCGAGCGGCGATCCGACCCCCAGGTCACGGGCGTAGACCAGGCCGTTGTAGCTCGCGTCCGGGGTGTTGAAGCCCGGGAAGCGCTCGGGGTACCGGGCGTAGTCGAAGTTGCCGCTGTCGACGATGACGCCGGCGATGGCCGTCCCGTGCCCGCCCAGATACTTCGTGGCCGAGTGCACGACGACATCCGCGCCGAACACGATGGGGCGCAACAGGTACGGGCTCGGGATCGTGTTGTCGACGATCAGTGGCACGCCGATCGCGTGCGCCACGGACGCGACCGACTCGATGTCCAGCACGGACGAGCTCGGGTTGGAGACCGATTCGCCGAAGAACGCCTTGGTGTTCGGTTGTGCGGCGGCCCGCCAGGACTCGGGATCGTCGGGATCGGCCACGAACGTGACGGTGATGCCGAGCTTGGGCAGGGTGTGCTCGAACAGGTTGTACGTGCCGCCGTACAGACTCGGGCTCGCCACGATGTGGTCGCCGGCCTCCGCGACGTTGAGGATCGCCAGCGAGACGGCCGACGAACCGGAGGCGACGAGCAGCGCGCCGACGCCGCCCTCGAGGTCGGCGATCCGGTTCTCGACGACCTCCGCCGTCGGATTCCCCAGCCGGGTGTAGATGGGACCGAGTTCGGCCAGCGCGAAGCGGGCGGCGGCCTGTTCGGCGTTGTCGAAGACGAACGACGTCGTCTGGTAGATGGGCAGGGCGCGCGATCCGGTGGCCGGGTCGACGGGTTGACCGGCGTGGATCTGGCGGGTTTCGAACGACCAACGGGGGGTCATGGGAGGGCTCCTCAGGGGTAGCGACCGCGGCGCGGCGCCGCACAGGCAGCTGCGCGGGGCTGCGTCGTCACGGTAGGGATGGAAGTAGCGGCACGCCGGGACGCGCGTGCGGAACAGCGCACGGCGATGCCGGATGGGACGGGTGCTTCGTCACCGCGCCGGGCTGCGTCGCGGATGCGCGATCGACCGTCCAGCGGGGTGCGGAGCGATGTCTATCGTGGGCTACACATTCGATACAGACACACAGCAGGCGCTCCTTGCGTCGACCGGACCCGCCGCACGCGGGTCGCGCTTGCCATTTGCCCGGTCTGGCAAACGGCCTGGTCATCACCCGGGGCACCCCACCGCGTGTGGAGGGTTGCCGTCCAGCAAGCCGGGGCTTGACGCTGGCACTCATGACCTTCGGACAACTATAGCGCCTCGCCGTGGACCGCTCAATCAACCACCTCCGGCGACGACCGCGATCACCATCACCACGTTGAGCACCGTCACCGCCACCGTCACGGTCCACGCGAGAGCCGTGACCAGCCGGTGGTTCACCGCCGTTCCGACCACGGTCCGGTCGGAGGTCAGCCGGATGAGCGGGACGAGCACGAACGGAAGGCCGAGCGAGAGCACCACCTGCGACAGCACCAGCAGCATCGTCGCCTCGCCGCCGAATGCCAGCGCCGCGAGAGCGGGGACGAGGGTCACCGCCCGCCGCACGAACAACCCGATCGACCGGTGCAGCAGGCCCTCCATGATGACGCTGCCGGCGTAGCAGCCCACCGACGTCGACGCGAGCCCGGAGATCAGCAGCCCGATGGCGAACAGCACACCGATCACCGGGCCGAGATCCGTCGCGATGACCCGGTGCGCGCCCTCGATGGTGTCGATGCCGGACCGGCCCGGGAGTGCGGCCGCGGCCAGCAGCAGCATCGCGATGTTCACGCCGCCGGCGACGGCCATGGACAGCGCGACATCCATCCGGGTGGCCGACAGCAGTCGCCGGCGCTGCGCGCCCGCCGGCACGACGCCGAACCGGTCGCGGGACAACGCCGAGTGCAGGTACACCACGTGCGGCATCACCGTCGCCCCGAACATGGCGGCCGCCAACAGCAGCGAGTCGGCGCCGGCGAACCGCGGCACCAGTCCGGCGAGCATCCCGGCCGGGGACGGCGGGGCGACCACCAGACCCGCGACGAACCCGATCGCGGTGACGAGCAGCAGGCCGACGACGACCCGTTCGAACGGCCGCTGACCGCGCCGGTTCTGGATGGCCAGCAGCACCATCGAGACGGCCCCGGCGATGATCCCGCCGACCAGCAGCGGCAGCCCGAACAGCAGCCGCAGCGCGATGGCCCCGCCGACCACCTCGGCCACGTCGGTCGCCATCGCCACCACCTCCGCCTGCACCCAGAACGCGAGGCGGGACCGGGTGCGCAGGCGGCGGCCGAGGAGCTCGGGCAGCGACGAGCCGGTCGCGATCCCGAGCTTGGCGGACAGGTACTGCACCAGCGCGGCGGCGACGGTGGCGATGACGAGGACCCAGAGCAGCAGGTATCCGTAGCGGGCCCCGCCCTGCAGGTTGGCGGCGACGTTCCCCGGGTCGACGTAGGCGACCGCGGCGACGAATGCCGGGCCCAACAGGCCCCATCGGCCGGACCGCGCCCACCGGGCCGGGGCGACCCGCCCGTCCGGCGACCGCGGCTTGCGCGCTAGTCCCAGGACAATCCTCCGCCGGTCTGGTATTCGATGACGCGGGTCTCGAAGAAGTTCTTCTCCTTCGCCAGGTCCATCGTCTCACTCATCCAGCCGAACGGATTGTCCGCCGGGGGGTACAGCGGCTCCAGTCCGAGCTGGTGGCACCTCCGGTTCGTGATGAAGTGCATGTACTGCTCGCACGATTCGGCGGACAGCCCGAGGATCGGCGTGGGCATGGTGTCCCGACCGTAGGCGATCTCCAGTTCGCACGCGTCGTGCAACATCCGGCGGACCTCGGCGATGAAGTACGGTCCCCACAGGTGCGGGTTCTCCATCTTGATCTGGTTGATGACGTCGATGCCGAATTTCAGGTGGATCGAATCGTCGCGAA
>CAZIIX010000160.1:0-6062 GCA_964539345.1 uncultured Actinomycetes bacterium
AGATGATGCCGGTCTCGGCGCGCTTGACGTCGTAGTCGGCGGCCTGGATGAGCTTCAGCAGGATGTTCTCCACATCCTCGCCGACGTAGCCGGCCTCGGTCAGCGCGGTCGCGTCGGCCAGGGCGAACGGGACGTTGAGCATCTTGGCCAGCGTCTGCGCCAGGTAGGTCTTGCCGCAGCCGGTCGGGCCGAGCATCAGGATGTTGGACTTGGCGATGTCCACCGGTTCGGCGGCGCGGTCCGGGCCGGCCTGGATGCGCTTGTAGTGGTTGTAGACCGCCACAGACAGCGCCATCTTCGCCGAGTCCTGGCCGATGACGTACTGGTCGAGGTACTCGCGGATGGCCATCGGCTTCGGCAGCTCGTCGAGCTTGACGTCGTTGGTCTCGGCGAGCTCCTCCTCGATGATCTCGTTGCAGAGCTCGATGCATTCGTCGCAGATGTACACGCCCGGGCCAGCGATCAACTTGCGCACCTGCTTCTGACTCTTTCCGCAGAAAGAGCACTTCAGCAGGTCGCCTCCGTCACCGATGCGTGCCATAGCGCCTCTCGTCCACCACCGTCGTCATCCGTGGCGGCCGGTGCCGCCCACTGCCGCCTAGCGTAACCGCCCACCGCCCCGAATGCGCTGCAATTTATCGCGGCGCGCCAGATGCGGCGGGCGCGCCCGATGCGCCGATGGTCAGTCCTCGAGCTTGCGGTACGCCAGCACCTCGTCGACCAGGCCGTAGGCCTTGGCCTCCTCGGCGGTGAGGATCTTGTCCCGGTCGACGTCGACGCGGACCTCCTCGGGCGTCTTGTTGGAGTGCCGCGCCAGGATGGACTCCATCGCCGACCGCATCCGCTGGATCTCCTTGGCCTGGATGTCCAGGTCGGACACCTGACCGTAGGCGCCCTCCATGGCGGGCTGGTGGATCAGGATCCGCGAGTTCGGCAGTGCCAGCCGGCGACCGGGGGTGCCGGCCGCCAACAGGATCGCCGCCGCCGAGGCCGCCTGCCCGAGGCAGACGGTCTGGATGTGCGGGCGGACGAACTGCATGGTGTCGTAGATCGCCGTCATCGCCGTGAACGATCCGCCCGGCGAATTGATGTACATGGTGATCTCGCGGTCCGGGTCGGACGACTCCAGGGTCAGCAGCTGCGCCATCACATCGTTGGCGGAGGCATCGTCGATCTGCACCCCGAGGAAGATGATGCGCTCCTCGAAGAGCTTGTTGTACGGGTTGGACTCCTTGACCCCGTAGCTGGTGCGCTCCACGAAGGAGGGCAGCACATAGCGCGCCTGCGGCAGCGACAACGCGTCGCCGTGGGCGTATCCGGCGGGTCCGGCAGACATGCTCGTCGTCATTCGATTCGCTCCGCTCACTTGCTCGTCGACTTCTTGGACGAGGATTCCTCGGGACGGGCCGCGCCGCCGGCCCGGGTGATCACCTTGTCGATGAAGCCGTATTCCAATGCCTCGGCCGCCGTGAACCAGCGGTCGCGGTCCGAATCGGCGATGATCCGCTCGACGGTCTGCCCGGTGTGCTGGGCGATCAGCTCGGCCATCTCCTGCTTGGACTGGTTGAGCATGTCGGCCTGGATGGCGATGTCCGCCGCGGTGCCGCCGACGCCGGCGCTGGGCTGGTGCATCAGGATCCGGGCGTGCGGCAGGGCGGCCCGCTTGCCGGGCGTTCCGGCCGTCAGCAGGAACTGGCCCATCGAGGCCGCCAGGCCCATGGCGGTGGTCGCCACGTCAGGCTCGATCAGCGTCATGGTGTCGTAGATGGCCATGCCCGCCGTGACGCTGCCGCCGGGCGAGTTGATGTACAAGGTGATGTCCTTGTCCGGGTCCTCCGCCGCGAGCAGCAGCAGCTGCGCGGTGATCTCGTTGGCGTTGGTGTCGCGCACCTCGGAGCCCAGGATGATGATCCGCTCGCGGAGCAGCCGTTCCGACACCGAATCGGACAGTGACATCCCAGGGGTGCCGCGCATCACGGCTGGCAGGATCTCCGGTGCCGCCTGCTCGATCGCAGCCAGCGGATGACCGTTGTTCACGTCGTCTCCTCGTCCACAGTGGCAGTGTGCTGCCGGCGTCGCCGACACCCTGTTGTTCCGAAGCGGCCGTGATGACCGCGTCGGTACCGACACTAACGACAGCGGAGGCCGTCCGGACACCGTCCGCGCCCGTGTTCGCTGTGGGCGTGACGGCCGGCGGATCGGGGCGCGCTACTCGGCGGCCCGCTCGGCGGAATCGGCGTTCTCGCCGTCCGCCGCGCCGGTCTCGCCATTGTCGTCGTCGATCGTCTCGATGCCGAACAGCGTCGCGAAGTCCAGCGTCTCGCCGGAGAGTTCCTTGACGGTGGCCTTCTGCACCGCGGACATCAACGCCTTGGCGCGGCTGACGTCGGCGAAGATGCTGCCGAGCTGCCCGGCCTCCTGCAGCCGCTTGACGTACTCGTCCGGGCTGACGCCGAACCGACGCGCGTTGTAGATGACGCGCTCGGTGAACTCCTGCTGCGTGACGTTGACGCCGGAGGACTCGGCCAGCGCGTCGAGCAGCAGCTGGGTGCGCACCGCCTCGTCGGCCGATTCCTCGATGTCCTTGTCGAGCTCCTCCCGGGTCTGGCCCAGGCTCTCGAGGTGGGCGAGCAGCTTGTCCTCGTCATGGTCGAACGTGTGGATCGCGTCGTGCTGGCGCGCCTCGATCTCGGCCTTCCGGGCGCCCTCCGGGACGGGGATCTCGGTGGTGTCGAGCATCTCCTGCAACACCTTGTCGCGGGCGTCGCTGCCGCGCTCGAGGTTCTTCACCCGCTGCAGCTTCTCCCGCAGGTCGGTGCGCAGCTCCTCGACTGTGTCGAATTCGCTTGCCAGCTGGGCGAAGTCGTCATCCACATCGGGCAGCGTGCGCTCCGCGACAGCCGTGACCTCGACCTCGATGTCTGCGCTCTCCCCCGCGTGTTCCCCGGCGACCAGAGCACTGGTGAACGTCTTCTTCTCGCCGGCGGACAGCCCGGTGATGGCCTCGTCGATGCCCTCCACCAGTTCCCCGCTGCCGACCGTGTAGCTCAATCCGTCCGCGGTGGCGTCCTCGAGTGCCTCGCCGTTGAGGGTGGCACGCAGGTTGACGGTGACGGAGTCTCCGTCGGCGGCCGGACGGTCGACGGTCTCGGTGGTGGCGAACCGCTCGCGCAGCGCCTCCACCTGCTCGTCGATCTCCTCGTCGGCGATGACGATGTCGTCGACGGTGACGGTGATGGCCGCGGGATCGGGGAGCTCGAGCTCCGGGCGCACGTCCACCTCGGCGGTGAACTCCAACACGTCGCCGTCCTCGAGCTTGCTGATCTCGATCTCCGGCTGGCCGAGCACCTTGATCTCTTCGCTGTTGACCGCCTCGCCGTACTTGGCCGGGATCGCGTCGTTGACCACCTCGGTGAGGATGGTGCCGCGGCCGAGCTTGGCGTCCAGGATGCGCGCCGGCACCTTGCCCGGGCGGAAGCCGGGCAGCTTCACCTGCCCGGCGAGCGTGCGGTAGGCCTTGTCGAACTGCGGTTTCAGCTCGTCGAACCCGACCTCGACGGTGAGCTTCACCCGTGTGGGGTTCAGGTGCTCGACGGTGCTCTTCACGTGCAGGACTCCTCGGCGTGTGGGATGGATTGCGGCCCGTGCGGTGCGGCGCCGCGGAGACGCGCAAACAACAAGCCCGCTCGATTCTAGGGGAACACCGCCCCTGCTGGGGCACCGCGTGGTTGTGAGCGCCGTCATTGTCGGATTTGCCTGCCACCGTAGCCTGAAGGGGTGACTGTCTCCCCCGACGACCCGGCCCCGACGCGCTATCCGCCCGCGCAGACCGTCGAGGAGTTCGCCGACCACATTCGGCGGGTGCGCGCGCACATCGACGCGGCCGCGGCCCGCTCCGGCCGGGCCGGCAGCGAGGTCCGGCTGCTGCCGGTGAGCAAGACCGTGCCGGAGGAGCGCCTGCGGCTGGCGGTGCGGGCGGGATGCCGGGAACTGGGCGAGAACAAGGTGCAGGAGGCCAAGCGCAAGGCCGAGGCCATGGCGGACCTCGGCGTCGCCTGGGCGGTGATCGGCAACCTGCAGACCAACAAGGCCAAGGACGTGGTGGCGTTCGCCTCCGAGTTCCATGCGCTCGACCGCATCAGGCTCGCCGAGGTGCTCAGCCGGCGGCTGGAGGCGGCCGATCGCACGCTGGACGTGTATGTGCAGGTCAACACGTCCGGCGAGGAGTCGAAGTACGGGCTGGCGCCGGATGCGGTGCTGCCGTTCCTGCGGGAGCTGCCGCACCATCCGCGGCTGCGCGTGCAGGGCCTGATGACGCTGGCCATGTTCACCGCGGACGCCGAGCGGGTGCGCGCCTGTTTCCGACTGCTGCGGGATCTGAGAGACCGGGCGCGGGACGAGGACCCGGAGCTGGTCGGCGCGGGCGGGCTGTCCATGGGCATGAGCGGGGACTACGAGTTGGCCGTCGAGGAGGGCGCCACCGTGGTGCGCGTCGGCCAGGCGATCTTCGGCGCCCGGCCCACGCCGGACAGCATGTACTGGCCCGGGGCCGCCGGGTAACGCAGTGCCGGCCCGCCGCGGGACCCGCACTCCTTGGTCCCGGGGCGACGGGGGCGGGGCCCGGGCGCCGGACGTCGCCGTCCGGGTCCGTCGCGGCCGGCTCAAGTCGCGCGGCTGCCGTGCCGATGGTCGTGGATAGCAGTAGGCCGTGGATATCGGCAGGCGAGGCGCGCGGCGAAGGAGACCGATGGTCCAGCATTCCCCCGAGGTGGTCGTCGCGCGTCAGCCGATCTTCAACGCGGACCTGCTGGTCGTCGGCTATGAGCTGTTGTTCCGCGATTCGGTGGGCGCCGGCAGTGTCGGCGCCGGCACCACCGTCGCGGCGCACGCCGGCTTGGTGCACGGCGGCCCGGCTACCATCGCGGCGGGCGACTGCGATACCGACGTCGACGAGGTGCGCGACCGCCGGACCGCGACGGTGCTGGCCAGCGCGCTCAGCGTCGGGCTGGATCGCCTCGTGGGCGACAAGGACATCTTCTGCAATGCCGGGCGGGAGGTGCTCTCCGGCGCCGTCCCGCTACTGCTTCCCCCGGATCGGACGACGATCGAGGTCATCGACGTCACGGAGTATGACGTCGAGATCGAGGACGGCTGTCGCCGGTTGCGCCGCGCCGGCTACGGCGTCGCCCTGGACGGTTTCACCTGGTTCACCGACGCCGAGCGGCTGCTGCAGCACGCCTCGGTCGTCAAGCTCGATGTGCAGGCCCTGGGCGTCCAGCGGGCCTGCGAGCTGGCCGAGCGGTGCCGCGAATTCGGCCTCGCGCGGGTGGCGCACAAGGTGGAGACGGCGGCGGAGCTCGAGCAGTGCGGCCACTACGCGTTCGAGATGCTGCAGGGCTACGCGCTGGCGCGGCCGTTGGAGATCCGCGGAACCGGGCTGGATGCCTCCACTCTCGGCGTGATGCAGCTGGCGGCCGCGGTGCTGGACGAGGGCACGGACATCGCCGAGGTCGAACGGATCGTACGGCGCGACCCGGGCCTGACGGTGCAGCTGCTGGAGGTGGCATCGATCCCGCCGCTGGGCGAGCTGCGCCGCACCGTGCGATCCATCCGCCAGGCGCTGGTGCTGCTCGGCACCCAGCGCCTGCGCAGCTGGGTGATGCTGCTGATGCTGCGCTCGTCCCGGCCGATGCCGACGGATGAGCTGGTCGGTGTCCTGGCCCGCGCCCGCATGTGCGAGCTGCTCGCCGACGGCCGGGACGCGCCGTTCGCGTTCACCGCCGGGATGGTCTCGGCCCTGGACCGGCTGCTGGGGCTGCCCGCCGAGGAGCTGGCGACGGCGCTCCCGCTGGACGACGAGCTGCTCGCCGCGGCGTTCGCCGGCACGACCCCGGTCGGCACGCTGGTCCGGGCGGTGACGGAGTTCGAGGCCGGCGGCCCCGGGGACGCCGCGATGCATGCCGTCTCCGCGCGGAGCCTGGATTGGGCCGTGCAGTCCGCGGAACTCCTGGAAGTGAACTAAGCGGTCGCGGCCTCGGTCGGGGTGACAGGATTTGAACCTG
>CAZIIX010000161.1:0-1150 GCA_964539345.1 uncultured Actinomycetes bacterium
CTAGCCGTGGCGGACGTGGGCGATCGCATCCTGCAGCGTGGCCAGCAGGTGCAGGGCCCGGTCCGGGCGCGCATTGTGGCCCATCAGGCCGATGCGCCACACGCTGGTCGCGTAGGCCCCCACGCCGCCGCCGATCTCGACGTCGTGCGTGTCGAGCAGGTAGGCGCGCACCGCGGCCGAATCCACGTCGGCGGGCACCTTCACCGTGGTCAGCTCGGGCAGTCGGTGCCCCTCGGCGGCGAACAGCTCCAGCCCCATCTCCTGCACACCCTCGGTGAAGATGCGGCCGGCGTCCGCGTGCCGGGCGTAGACGCTGTCCAGGCCCTCGGCCAGGATCGCCTGCAGCGCGGCGTCGAGGCTGCTGATCATCGACGTGGGTGCGGTGTGGTGATAGGTGCGCTTCTTGGTGTGCGACGCCTCGCCGACGTAGCCGCCCAGCAGCCCCAGGTCCAGGTACCAGGAGCGTGGCCGTTCGACCCGCCGCGCGAAGGCCCGGTCGTTGATGGTGAACGGCGCGAGGCCGGGCGCGACGCCGAGGCACTTCTGGCTGCCGGCATAGGCCACGTCCACGCCCCACTCGTCACAGGCGGTGCGGATACCGCCGATCGACGTCACCATGTCGACGAGCAGCAGCGCATCGCCCTTGACCTCGCCGAGCGCCGCGATGTCCGACTCGACGCCGGTGGACGTCTCGGCGTGGACGGCGGCGATGATCGCCGGGTGGGGGTGCGCGGCGGCCATGCGCTCGGCGTCCAGCGGCTGGCCCCATTCGTGATCGACCCGCACCACCTCGGCGCCACAGCGGGCCGCCACATCGCACATGCGCTCGCCGAACAGCCCGTTGACGCCGACGACGACCACATCCCCGTCGTGCACGGTGTTGACGAACGCGGCCTCCATCCCGGCGGAGCCGGTCGCCGACAGCGGAAGCGTGCGGCGGTTGCCGGTGGCGAAGACGGTGCGCAACCCGTCGCAGGCGGAGTCCATGATGTCGAGGAACTCCGGGTCGAGGTGGCCCAGCAGCGGCGCCGCGAAGGCAGCGGCCGCCTCCGGGTACTGGTTCGAGGGGCCGGGTCCGTACAGATGTCGATCACGCATGGACCTGACTCTATCGCCGACCCGCCAGCGGCGGGCGCCCACCGTGCGGGGC
>CAZIIX010000161.1:1250-6059 GCA_964539345.1 uncultured Actinomycetes bacterium
GGGGCTGGCGTCGACGATGACGGAGGACGAACATGGACCCATGACGCACCAGACCATGTCCCCTGACGATGTTGCACGCCTGCGCAAGGAGTTCACCGCACACCCGGGATACCGCATCGCGCAGAACGCCGTCACACAGACGACGATCGACGACGTTGCCCTCGACCGCGAGGTGATCACTCGCATCGACCCGACGATGTCGCACCGGCTCGACGACTGGACGGTGACCAATCAGAAGAAGTCCGGCCGCTGCTGGCTGTTCGCCGGGCTGAACCTGTTGCGCGCCGGCACGATGGACCGGCTCGGCACCACCGACTTCGAGTTCTCGCAGAACTATCTGCTGTTCTTCGACAAGCTCGAGCGGTCGAACTACTACCTCGATGCCATCGCGCAACGGAGGTCCGTCGACGACGACGACCGCACGCTGTCGTTCCTGCACGGGTCGTTGATGGGCGACGGCGGGCAGTGGAACATGTTCGTCTCGCTGGTGCACAAGTACGGACTGGTGCCGAAATCCGCGATGCCGGAGACGGAGTCGTCGTCATCGACAGGCAAGATGAACGCGTCGCTGCGGGCCGTGCTGCATCAGGGCGCCAAGGCACTGCGCGAGGCGGCGTCGCCGGAGGACATCGTCTCGATCAGGGACTCCGTCATGGCGACCTGCTATCGGGTGCTCGCGATTCACCTTGGCACGCCGCCGGAGTCGTTCGTCTGGCAGTGGCGCGACAAGGATCGGCAGTTCCACCGCGACGGCGAGCTCACGCCGGTCGAGTTCGCGGCGAAGTACGTCACCGTGGACCTCGACGACTACGTGTGCCTGGTCGACGATCCGCGATCGACCAGTCCGCGCGGCCGCACGTTCACCGTGGACTGCCTGGGCAACGTCGTCGGCGAGCGCGTCACGTACCTGAACGTGCCGGCGCAGACGCTCAAGGATGCGGCCGCGGCGGCGATCACGGCCGGCCACCCGGTGTGGTTCGGCTGCGACGTGAACAAGCAGATGCGGCGGGACCTCGGGGTGTGGGACGCGCGGTTGTTCGACTACGGCGCGGTCTACGACACCGAGTTCACCCTCGACAAGGCGGCGCGGCTGGACTACCACGAGACGGAGATGACGCACGCGATGCTGCTCACCGGCGTGGACATCCACGACGGGTCGCCGCGCCGCTGGCGGGTGGAGAACAGCTGGGGCGAGACCAACGGCGTCAAGGGCTTCTACACCATGAACGACTCGTGGTTCGACGAGTACGTGTTCGAGATCGCCGCCCGCCGCAGTGATGTGCCCGCGGAGCTGCTGGCGGCGCTGGACGAGGAGCCGATCGTGCTGCCGGCATGGGATCCGATGGGCGCCCTGGCTCGCTAGGTCAGCCGGGCGCCGCGGTGGCCTGCTCGTCCTGCTCGCTCAGCACCTGGATGTCCGCGATCGCGATGGCCAGCTGACCGCTGGGCGTCGGATGGAAGGGCGCCTTGTCGTCGAGGCCCTGCACGTACGGGTACGGATCGCACACCCCGTGCTCGGAGAAGTCGGGCATCGCCGTCTTGAACCCGGCCGCTTCCGCCGCGTCGGCCAGCACGGCGTTCAGCGCGGCCAGGTTCCGCTCGAGGTAGTCCCGCTTGTCCTCGGTCAGCCCGTGTTCGGCCAGGCAGCTCAGATCGTCGGAGAACGGGTCGTAGTACTGGTTCAGGATGACCACCGGGTGGTTCGGCAGGAGCTGCAGCTGGGAGACCAGCTGCAGCAGGTCGCTGCTGAACGTCGCGAGTTGCTGCTGGAAGAAGGCCACCTCGGCGTTGTTCGAGCAGTCCGGCGAGATCGCGCAGAGCTGCAGCATCAGCAGCCAGTTCACGTCGTTGGCGCCGATGTTGACGATCACCAGGTCGGCCTGGCTGACCTCGGGCCGCTCCAATTGCGGTGGCACATGGACCTTTCCGGCCTGTTGGTCCCCGAGCACGCCCACTCGGATAGTTGCGCCGGCACAGGCGAGGTTCGCCACTTTCCATCCCTTGGCGACGGCCAGGTCGGCCCCGAACGAGTATCGGCTGCGCTTGCAGGCCTTGTCCTCGTCGGACGGGTCGAGCACGAGTGCGTTGCCCATACCGGCCGCCGTGGAGTCGCCGAGCACCACGACATTGCGCACCTCGGTGTGGGCGGCGGTGGTCTTGCCGGTCGGGTTCGGTGCCGGGGACGATCCCACGAGCGCCTGGAGGGAACTCACCGAGGCGAGTTTGCCCGGGGCGGTGTAGGCGGTGACCATCACGGCGCCCGCGTTGATCGCGGCGGTCACGAGCACGCCGGAGACGATCAGTGCCACCGTGCGGCCGGGACCGCGGCGCGCCCATCCGGCCACCGCGCCGAACAGCAGCAGCGCGACGATCCCGGTGACGACGAACTGCCAGACGAAGAAGTGCGTCCACCCGGTCACCAGCGCGTTCTCCAGCTGCTTTCCGGCGGTCTCGGCGCCGGAGGCCGCGAACTGGTTCAGCTGCTCGTTGAGGGTGATCCGCCGCAGCGAGATCTTGGGGCGCACCGGGCCCTGGAACTCGATCACGGTGGGCAGCTGCTGCCCGAACAGTTCGAGTTCGCCGGGGCCGGACAGGCTCCACGTCGGTGCCGCGGCCCCGACCTTCATCGTCTGCCCGGCGGCCGTCACGGACTGCATCGGCGTGATGAGCAGCGACAGCGCGATCGACGCCAATGCGACAACGAGCACCAGACCCGCCATGAGCAGCCAGCGGATCAGCCTCCGCGCACGTCGGCGGCGGGTCGGCGGCGAGGCCTCCGTGGTCCCCGCACGGGCGACGTCGTCATCGGACACGGTTCACCTCTTCCCCTGGCGCGCTGACTCCACTCCTACACGATGAATCGTCACCGGTCGGAGAACCATGACGGAGCATCGCGGGGCCGCCCGCGCGGCGGGCCGGGCGCGTGACGGTGCCGGGCCTGCGGGGCGACAGGAGGTGCAGCCCTGCCGGGGACGGGCACCTACGCGTCCGGCGGCGCGAAGAACTCCAGCGGGATGCCGTCGGGATCGCGGGTGGTGGCGACGTTCGCGGGCGCCGGGCTGATCGCGCTGTGCTCCACTCCGGCGTCATCGAGTGCGGCGAGCCAGGCGGCCACCTCGGCACGGTCACCGCACGCGATCGACAGATGGTCGATGCCGACCCGGGACTCGTCGAACACGTCCGTGGGCGTGGTGCGGTCGTGCGACTGCAGGCCGATGACGATGCCCGGTCCGCCGAGCATGAGCGTGCGGCGCCAGCCCTCGCCGGACATGTCGGGGCCGCGGGTGAGTCCGAGCGCCCTCTGGTACCAGTCGACGCTGGTCTCGATGTCCGTGACGGTGAGGGTGACGTGGCTGAAGGAGTGAAAGGCAGGCATAGCAGCATCATGGCACCGGACGCGGCGGTCAGCTGCGGTGGAATGACCTGCGGTCGAGCCATCGCGGAACCGCGTCGGCGTAGGCGGTGTACCGATCGGCGAACTTCGCGCGCAGCGCGGCCTCCTCCACGGGTACCTGGAATCGGTCGAGGTACGCGACGAACGCGGCGGCCGGGATCACCGCGGCCAGCGAGCGACGCGCTATCGCGTGCGAGAGCAGGATTCCCGCGAAGCCCAGGTACATCGGATTCCGCGAGCGACGGTGCCAGCCGTCGATCACCAGGGTGGAGGCCGCATCGACCCGGTGCGGGTCGAGCGAGGTGCCGGCGCCGACGAAGCGGAGCACTGCCCCGGACAGCATCCAGGCCGAGGCCCCGCCGACGAGCGCCGAGCCGAGCTTCGAGGTTCTCGTCATGCGCGACCGGCCGGCGATCACGCGCTGCGCCACGGCCGCGGCCGCCAACGCAGCGGGAGGTGGAATTCTCACAACGGTGGCCTCACTTCTGCGACTGGTGTGCCGACACTCGCGCGTTGGTGGTCGGCTGTTACGAGAGTAGGCACGACGCCGGGCCGGCACGGGCGCGGGGCCGAGTAGCCCTCCGATCGTCCGCTGAACGCGGGCCGCGCACCGGAGTCATCCGGCACGGGCGAGCTCGATTTCGATCCGGTCCTCGATCGGCGTGTAGATGTCGACGCGGCGGGTGGTGCGTTGGGCCGCGGCCGGGCTGGTGTACCGATGCCCGGTAGGTGTGGTGACAGTGATCTCGCCGGTCACATCCCGACTCCCGGCCCAGCCCGGAGCGCTGCGGATGTAGTTGCAATCCGCCGACAGCGCCTGACCGTTGCCGATGGTGGTCGGCCCGCCCGACGCCGCGGGCGCGATGTGGTCGGCGTGCCGCGCGGGAGCGTTGCACCATGGCGTCCGGCAAGTGTCGGCGTCGCGCGCGAACAGCAGTCGCCGCATGGCAGGCGTGAAGGTGCGTCGGCGCGACTCCATGGAGACCAGCTCGCCGGTGTCCGGACGGATGTAGAGCCGACGGAGCCAGACCGAGGCATCCGCGGGCAGACTCCCGATCAGGCCGCGCGCCAGCGGCGCCGGCATGGGGATGTTGCCGTCGAGCACGGCGGGTTCCGTGCCACCCGCGAGAAGCGCGCGGTCGCTGATCGTCATATTGATCATGACGCCGACCCCGGGCGGTATCGAGTCCGCGGTCACTGGTGGACAGGCGTCCTCGTCGGGCGGACCCGGCGCCGGGGCAGTTGTCCCCGCCCCCTCGGAGGGGCGATCGGCATCCGTTCTGGGCGGTGCGCCGCCCGGTGGCGGCTCCCCCGGTGGCGGCGCGCTCGACGACGGTCCACTCGGCGGCGGCTCCCCCGGCGGCGGCGCGCTCGGCGGCAGCCCACTCGGCGGCGGCTCCCCCGGCGGCGGCGCG